>JAAYEJ010000011.1 GCA_012728835.1 Candidatus Brocadiaceae bacterium
CGTCCGCAGCCCGGTTTCAACGCGTCGGGCGCTCTGCCGGCCTCAACGAGAGGCGAATTCCCTCAGCCGGGTGCCTGCCACCAGGTGAGACAATGTCCGGATCGTGAACACCTTCCCGCGAGTTGCCAGGATCATCTTCTTCATGTCCTCACGCCGGACTCCGAACCCACGGCCGCCGATGCACGCGACGACCTGGAACTTCGGATCATCTTGCGAGCGTCCGGCGACGCTCAACTCGCCAAGATGCTGAATGCGAGTGACTTTATCGCGCGCCGTGCCATCGTCCTCGGTGAGCTTGGCTTCGATGACAACGCAGGGGTTGAACTCGCTCGGGATGACGAAATCGGGCGCCTGATCGAAACCCGGGATCCGCTGAGCCCTCCTGGTCTTCCGATAGCTGATTCCGGCGTCGCTGAGAACGTCCTCGATCGCGGACTCCAGCCTGTCGCCGATTAGCTCGCTGACGGAATCGCGATGTCCGGCAAATGGACGGCCCAGGAATCGTTCGTACAGAAGCATGGCATAGGGAACGCCCATGGAGGCAAGGTGCCGAACGGTCTCAAGTCCCTCGCGTGTGTCCGCCTTGTCAAGACGATGAAGCTGGTCCGTCGCCACTTCGGGATTGCCTTCCTGAAGCAGTTGGCACGCCGTCCGGACCAATGCCTCCACCCTGCTGAATGCGGCGCTGTCCTCGTTGAGGACGTTCTCGGGCTGCAACCGGATTCGCCGGTCCAGACTCCGGACGAAGCTCTGTGGAACCCTGATCCCGCTTCGCTGAGTCGTGACATATGCCCATTCAGGCGGTGTGAACCCCAACATGGTCCTGAGAACCACGATGGAGATCGGTTCCGCCCGTGCAACGGGGAGGACTCGGGCCGGGGTCATCTCAGTAAAGGCCGCCGTTGCCGCCTTGAGTGCTTCATACGCTTGTTCGAAAGTCGGGTATTCCACGAAGCCGGGGCCCTTGGGCAGAACAAGGAACTCGGATTCGAGACAGGAGAAGATGGCATCGACAAATGGGTCTGGATCGGCCAGTATTGCGTCCAGTGACGCCTCAAAAGGGAATCTCCGCATCATCGTCTCCGTAGGGAGCAGGGTCCTCTCGTGCCAGGACGCGCGGTATCTCACAACCCAGATGCCCTTCCACTGCCGGCCATCCCCCGAAGGCTTCAAGCCACTGGTGCACCTGTCGAAGCCGGTCGGCAACGGATCCGGTCTCCGGCTGCCAGACATCCCTCAAGGCCCAGATGGCCAACCTGGTGAGATGGCCGTAGGCGATACAGCGCATGTCACCTCGCGTAGGCCGCACACCTGCCACCTTCAGTTGCCGAGTATCCTCGAAGACAAGCTCAGCCACTCCCTCGGGAGTGTCGCGGATCCACTTGCGGGGGACACGCCCCGCGGACCGGCAAACGAACACGGTGTCGATGATGGATGATCCCGTGCCGCTGATGTGTATCGAGGCCCCCATTTCGGCGGGGCAGGGCATGGAAGCGGAACACACGAGCCTCGAATCCAGCACCGC
This sequence comes from Candidatus Brocadiaceae bacterium, assembly GCA_012728835.1. Taxonomy (NCBI): domain Bacteria; kingdom Pseudomonadati; phylum Planctomycetota; class Candidatus Brocadiia; order Candidatus Brocadiales; family Candidatus Brocadiaceae; species Candidatus Brocadiaceae bacterium. The sequence goes on from JAAYEJ010000011.1 coordinate 1,526, forward strand.
AACCGCGATCGCGTGGTAGGCGCTCAGGTCATTGTGGTGGTAGGTGAAGACGAAAGGAGAGCCCGGCTTCAGCGCGCGCGCCATCCGCCTGAACACGGAGGAGAGCCCCTCCGCGAAATGGTCCAGCCCCCGCCCCATGCTCTCATTGCCCGTCAGTTCATCCGCGTTTCGCGTAGAGGCCCGCTCGAAGACCGCGCATCGATCGCCCGCCAGACGGCGTAGCCAGACATAACAGAAGTCCATCAGTTCGGCGTACTGCACGTTGCCGAAGTAGGGGGGATCCGTGAACACGGCATCAAGCGACGATTCCTCCAACCGGGCATCGGCCGCATTCTGGCAGAGGAGTTGAACGCTCCGAGGACGGCGCTGGAGGTGGCCGTTCGGGTGATCGCCGATCCACTCGCCGGGAATCTGCACGACCGATTTCCGACGCCCTTGATGCCGTACCTCGAAGGGATCATCGCAGTACGCCTTTGCTTTGCGGAACTTGTCGATGATGTTGGTCCATCCTCCGCTCCCTATGCAAACTGCTTTGCGTCGGTCCCGTATCCCGAGGAGATTGGATTCGCACTGCACCAGCCCCACCGGGAAGCCGTGAACCGAGAAGACGTCCAGCGACTTCAGCGCGGTGGTGTCGTAACGGCAGAGCATGTTCTGATAGCGAAGCAGATCCGAGAGATTCGTGGCGAGGGCGTTTCTCACCCGCTCGTCCGGCACCTCCGAGATGAAGCGGGCCGATAGCTCAAGACCGAGCAGTTGACGGGAGTTGAACATCTGGCGGTAATGTGAATAGCCCCAGCGATGCAGACGGTTCGTCTCATCCCCGGACGGTATCTCATCGTCGGGCACGAACTCTGCCTCGGTTTCTTCCCACCGCTGGTCGGCTTCGCGGATCTTCTCCAGGTCGTCGGCGTCCGGGCTCTTGAAGTATCGACCGTGATGGCGGTCTCGGCATTCGGGGCAGTGGTACTCCAACGCGAAGAGGCGGTGCCGCGGCGGTCCCAGGGAGACATCCGGAAACTGAACGACTGCCCCGCAGCGCGGACAAACACAGCGCCCTCTCTTTGCCGGCCCTCCGGCATGGAGGTCCCTGTGGCAGGATGCGCATTTGCCGGGGCGGTCTCTGTCTTCGACCTCGGTGAGCGCGCCGCACGCACCGCAAAGGAAGACGTTCCGAGGATGGCGTGAATCGCCTGCAACCAGGAAACCCGGGAACAGGGCAACATCCTCCCTGCACTGCGGGCAGGTCTGGATCTTCACCCAGAGACAGTACTTGACGTGCGCGGCGCAGGAGCCACAATGACCGCAGCGTGTCCTGAAGAGGTGGCCAATCTCTCGGTCAAGGTGGCCGCGAAGTGCCGTTGCCGCAACACCATAGGCCGCCAGATCCAGGTGCAGGATCTCTTGCTGGACAATCCAGTACGACATCGGGTTGATGTCATATCCGATCACATCGCACCCGATGCGGTTGGCCTCCAGCAGAGGTGTCCCCCCCCCCATGAACGGGTCAACCACCACAACTCCGTCGCAACTGTGCCCGGAGTAGAAGGACTCTCTGAGTTCCTGACTGCAGAACTCAGAGAGCAGGAGCCCTCGAAACAAGGTGCCCGGCCTGCGAGCGAACCACTTGTGCACGGCGATCACTGGCCGGTAGTTCTGCTGAATCTGCTTCTCACGCAAGGCAAGAGACGCGATGAACGGAACGTCAAATGCGCGTTCGATCATCCGAGCCTCCGCGAAAACGGCACGTGCTCAGGGCCGGTCTCTTGCCCCTCGCGCGGCAACCACCCCACCCGGTGCATCCCACGCATATCATAGGGGGCATACGCTCCCTGTCAAGCGGTCGGCGGCCTGCCCGGCCGGCGGCGGGCGGCGGATGCCGACGACGCGGTGCTGCGCATCGCGCTCGACGACGAGGTCGGCGCGGGGGAGGCCCCCGAGGATCAGGCGGCTGTTGGGCTCGTCGACGCGCGCAAAATGCGCGGCGGCGGCGGCCGGCGAGCGGCCGCCCCGCACGTGTCGCTCGATCATCGCCTCCCGCATCGTCTCAGCCGGAGTCGTCAGGAACAGGCGCAGGTCCAGAAGCGCCTGCACCTCCGCCCAGGCGCCCTCGCCCAGCAACAGGTAGTTGCCCTCGACCAGCACCAGCCGGTCGGCCGTGCCGATCCGGGCGCCGTCCGGCACCGGATCGTGCAGCCGGCGGTCGTAGCGCGGCACCGTGTGCGTCCGCCCGGCCTTCAACCGCCGCAGGCAGCGCACGAACGCCTCCGCGTCGAACGTCTCCGGCGCGCCCTTTCGCGCCCGCAGCGCATGCGCGTCCAGGTCGGCGTTGGAGCGGTGGAAGCCGTCCATGGGGCACAGCGCCGCCCCGCCCCCCTCCGGCCACGCCCTCAAGAGCAGCAGGGACAGCAGGCCGGCGAACACGGACTTGCCCGACGCCCCCGGCCCGGCGATGCCCACCAGGGCACGCGCCCCGCCCGGGCGAAGCGCCCGCACGGCCTGGCAGATCGGCAGGTAGAAGCGCCACAACTCCGCCGGACCGAGGCCCGCATGCTCGCGGTGCCCGGCCACGTCGAGCGCGACGGCCGGACACAGCGCCACGCAGCGGCGGAACGCCTCCGCACGTTCGGCGGCCATGGATGCCGCATCGAGGCCGATCGCCGCCAGGGCCCCGGTGACGGGGTCGGACCGCACGAGCCGTTCCGCATCGGCCGTCGGCCGGCCGGCCGCACGCAGCGAGTCCAGGAACCCGACCAGTTCCGCGTCCGGCGCCTTCCCGTCCACGGCAGGCCCCTCAGGAGAGCGTGAGGAGTTCGGCCTGCCCGGGCCCAAGTTCCTTGACGACCGTCTCGACCAGTTTGAGCGTCTTGTCGTAGTCGTCGGCGTGGATGACGCCGGCGTGGCTGTGGATGTAGCGGGCCGGCACGCCGATCACGACGCTGGGCACGCCGCGCTGGTGGATGTGGATGACGCGGGCGTCGGTGCTGCCCCGCTCGATCAGGCTGACCTGGTGCGGGATGTCGGCCTTCTCGGCCACGTCCATGACGAACTGGGTGAAGCGGCGGTCCGGGATGGCGCCGCCTTCGAGGACGCAGATGTCGGGCCCCTTGCCCAGGGAGACGGCCGGTTCGCCCTTGATGCCGGGCATGTCGGTGGCCAGGCCGACCTCCAGGACGATGCAGAAGTCGGGGTTGACGACGTCGGCGGCCGTCTTGGCGCCGCGCGTGCCGACCTCCTCCTGCACCGTGCCGACGCCGAAGACGGTGTTCGGATGGTCCGTCTTCTGCAGGGACTGGAGCAGCTCAATGATGAGGGCGCACCCGATGCGATCGTCCCAGGCCTTCGCCAGCAGGTGCTTGCCGTCGCCGAGCTTGCGGAACGCCTCCTTCGGCACGATGGGGTCGCCGATGCGCACGTGCAGCTTCTCGCGGGCGTGCTTCTGATCGCAAGCGCCGACGTCGATGAACATCGACTTGCGCTTGATGACCTTGTCGCGTTCCTCCGGCGGCGTCATGTGGGGCGGCGCACACCCGATGACGCCGTCGAGGGGGCCCTTGCGCGTCCAGACGGTCACCATGTGCCCCAGCAGCGTCTGGTCCAGCCAGCCGCCCAGGGGCGCGAACCGCAGGTAGCCGTCCTCGGTGATGTCTTTGACCATGAACCCCACCTCGTCCATGTGGGCGGGGATCATGATGCGCGGGGAGTCCTCCCGGCCGACCTTCTTGCACACCAGGCTGCCCAGGCGATCCATCTCGAACTCGCCCAGCCCGTCCAGCGCCTCGCGCATGAACGCCCGCACGGCGTCTTCCGCGCCGGGCACGCCGTCCAGATCCGTCAGCTTCCGCAGAAGCTCCATCGTCTTCCGATTCATCGAGTTCTCCTTCCCGGTTGGATGCCATCGCAAGCGGCTGCGGCCAGTATAGCCGTCCGTGCCGGCCAGTCAAACGGCCGGCCCCGCCTCGCGCGCGGCCTCGTAGAGCCCGAGGAACCGCGGCACGGCCTCGCGCCATCGGAACCGCGCGGCCCGCGCCAGGCCGGCCGCCCGAAGGCGGCCCCGCAGCGACCCGGACGTCTCCAGCCGCTCCAGGGCGTCGGCCAGCGCCTCCGGATCGCCCGGCGGCACGATCAGCCCGGCCTCGCCCACGCTCTCGCGCAGTCCGCCGGCATGGGTGGCCACCACCGGCGTGCCACAGGCCATCGCCTCCAGCGGCGGCAGCCCGAACCCTTCCACCAGCGAGGGGAAGACCAGCGCCCGCGCGGCGCGGTAGACGCCCGGCAACTCGCCCCGCGGCAGGTAGCCCGCGCGCACGACGTGCGCGCCCAGTTCCAGGCCGTCCTCCAGGCGCCGCACGGCGCCCTCCCCCCATCCGGGCGGGCCCACCATCAGCAGCTTGCGCCGCAGCCGGCCGCGCTCACGCAGCCGGGCGAGAGCCCGCAGCAGCACGGGCAGGCCCTTCTTCGGCTCCGGCCGCCCAACAAACAGGAACGGCGCTTGCCGCAGCCCCCAGCGAGCGCGCACGTCGCCCGGCCCCGGCCCGTCGGGGCCGAACAGGTCGTCCACGCACGGATGCACGACCCGGGCGCGGTCGGCCGCGGCGCCGAACTCCTGCCGCAGCGTCTCGAGCGTCCATTGCGACGTACAGTGGATTGCAGCCGCGCGCCGGATGCTGCGGCCCTGCATCAGGCCGAAGTGGCAGACGTTCCGCCGCGTGCAATACGCCGGGTGGGTGAGCGCGAGCAGGTCGTGGAGCGTCAGCACGATCGGCAGCCGCGCGCCCAGGGGCACGACGTAGGAGGGGCAGTGAAGCACCTCGGCCGCATCGCGGCGCAGACGGCGCGGCAGCGCGGCCTGCTCCCAGGCGATGCGCAGGGGGCGAAGGCGGTTGCGCACCCTCACCGGGACCGCCCGCACGCCCCCGCCGACGGGCAACGCGGGCCCCGCGTCCGCCCCGTGATAGACCAGGTATTCGTGGCCGGCGCCGCAGGCCGCCAGCCCCCCGATCAGCCCCCGCGTCCAGACACCGACGCCCGTGTCCCGGCCCGTCAGCGCCATGGCGTCGATCGCGATCCGCACGCACGGGTCTCCCGGCTGGGTGCCACTTGTCCGCCTTCCCGGGGGCATTGTATGATGAATCGGGGGCTGAATGAACTACCGGGCCGCTCCGGCCACTAATAATGAAGAGTGCGTATCACGGCGCGGGGGATCGGCCGGTCGAATTGGGACAGGTCTATAAGGAGAATGGCATGAACCGAAGGGCGACAGCAGCACTGCTACTTGTGGTCGGGCTTCTCGTGGGGCTACTCCTGAGCGGTGCGCTGAATACGCCGGCCCCGGCCCTGACTGCCGACGAAGCGGGCGCGCAGCGCAGCGGCAGCGCCGCCCTGGCCGCGGCCGAGAACGGGCGGAAGCTCGAGGAACTCAGCGAGTTCGCCAACAACCTGGAGACGCTCTTCCAGACCGTCGCCGACTCCGTCAGCCCCGCCGTCGTGCTGATCGAATCGCAGCGGACCATCACCCGCCGGCCGATGCGCCGCGACCCGCTCCTCGAGGACTTCTTGCGGGGCAGCCCCTTCGGCGGGCTGGACCAGTTCCTCGGCCCGCAGGGCCGGCAGCCGCGCGAGTTCACCCAGCGCGGGCTCGGCTCGGGCTTCCTGCTCGATCAGGAGGGCCACATCCTCACCAACAACCACGTCGTCGGCCAGGCCGACCAACTGCGCGTCCAGCTCTCCGACGGACGCGAGTTCGAGGCCGAGGTCGCCGGCACCGACCCGAAGACGGACCTGGCCGTCATCCGCATCTCCGGCAGCACCGAGAACCTGCCCACCCTGCCTCTGGGCGATTCCGACAACGTGAAGGCGGGCCAGTGGGTCATGGCCGTCGGAAACCCCTTCGGACTCCGCCACACGGTCAGCGTCGGCATCGTCAGCGCCACCGGGCGCCGCATCGGCGCCGCCGACTACGAGAGCATGATCCAGACCGACGCCGCCATCAACTCCGGCAACAGCGGCGGGCCGCTGGTAAACCTGCGCGGCCAGGTGATCGGCATCAACACCGCCATCGTCGGGCAGGCCAACCTGGGCATCGGCTTCGCCATCCCGGCCAACATGGCCAAGGACATCCTGGACGACCTGATCGCCGGCCGCGAGGTCAGGCGCGGGTTCCTCGGCGTCCGCATCGAGGCACTCAGGCCCGACATGGCCGAGGCATTCGGCTACAAGGGCACCGGCGGCGCACTCGTACAGGAGGTCACACCCGGCACGCCCGCCGAGAAGAGCGATCTCCAGGCCGGAGACATCGTCACGTCCCTCAACGGCCGCCCCGTCGCCGATGACAACGATCTGCGCCAGCGCATCGCCGGCACGGCCCCGGGAGAGACCATCGAGCTGGGCGTCTGGCGAGACGGCCGCGAGCGAACCATCAGCGTCACCCTTGACGAGTTGACCGACGAGGCCGGAGCCGCCGCCGTCAGCACCGACTGGCTCGGGCTGAGCGTGCAGACGCTGACCCCGGAGATGGCCCGCCAGATGGACCGCCCCGGCCTGAGCGGCGTGCTGGTCGCCGACGTCGCCGATGACAGCCCCGTGCGGCAGCGCATCCAGCCCGGCGACGTGATCCTCAGCGTGGAACGCACCCGAGTGGAGGACGCCGAACACTACCGCCGGCTCATGTCGGAGGTCCGCCCCGGCCAGAACGCGCTGATCCGCGTCTACAGCCAGCGCAACGGCTACGCCTTCTTCTTCCTCGTGCAGCGGCCGGCCGAACGCTGACGCCGACGCCGAACCTCGCGTGGGGACGTGTCGTCACAACGACGGCGCGTCCCCGCCGTCCGTTCCGCCTCCGTCGTCGCGAGGCAGCTTCCAGCGCATGTAGAGCACCGCCCCCACGATCAGGGCCGCATACAGGACGAAGAACAGCACCGTGCGTACAGGCCCGGCCTCGGCGCCGGCGTCCTGCGGATGCGGCAGATTGGCTGGGTTCATGCGGCCGTCCTTCGTTCCATGGACCGCCTCAGTATAGCCGCCCCGTCGCCCGTCCACAAAGCCAGAGACCCACGCCATGGCGTCGGACGGCAGTGGACCGAGGCCGGCCGGTGGGGACCGGCCGCCCCGCCGGCGGCGGGCAAGCCCCGGCTGGGGTGCCGTTCGTTCCTGCAGGAGACTACGACGAACAACGAGAACACAGCCGAGGGCGGCTGTGCCACACACGGAGCCACGGCCCGGGCCCTCCTCCCGGCCCACGAACCCGCCGTCGGCCGTTGATTTCGGGCTCCAATGGGCTATAATGATGGGGTTGGTGCGCACTTTTCTCCATGTCGTGATCCGAGAACGGCCATGAAACCGGAAATCCACCCCGAATACGTCGAGTGCGAAGTCGTCTGCGGCTGCGGCGAACGCTTCATCACGCGGGCCAACGTGCCGACGATCCGCGTCGAAGTCTGCTCCAAGTGCCACCCGTTCTACACGGGCAAGCAGAAGCTGGTCGACAGCGCAGGGCGCGTCGAGCGGTTCCAGAAGCGCTGGGGCAAGCACATCGAGGAGCGGAAGGCGCGGATCGGCGCCACTGAAGACGCCGGGTAGCTGCGCCGGGGGCTTTCTCGTGCAGACGAGGAAGCCCCCTCTGCATGTACGCCCCGGCCGGCCCCATCGCACGCCTGCGGCGGGCAGGAACCATGGATCTGAACCAGAAGACCCGAGCGCGTCTGACCGAACGCCTGGAGGCGCTCGCGCGCCGGCGCGCCGAACTCGAAAGCCGGCTCGCCGATCCCGACGTGGCCGCCGACAGCACCCGGGTGGCCCGACTGGCCCGGGAACTGGGGGCGCTCGGCCCCCTGGCCGCCCTCCGCGACCGCCTGGCCCACGCGCGCCGGCGGGCCGCCGAGGCCGACGAGACCCTGGCCGAGGCCGGTGACGACGCCGAGATGCAGGAACTGGCCCGCGAGGAACGAGCCGACGCCGAACGCGAGGAGCAGGCGGTGCTCGAAGAGGCCCTGAACGCGCTGGTCGCCGACGAGGACGGCCGCGAACGGAACGTCATCGTCGAGATCCGCTCCGGAACGGGCGGCGAGGAGGCCGGCCTGTTCGCCGCCGAGCTGATGCGCATGTACACCCGCTACGCCGAGAAGCATGGATGGAAGGTCGAACTGATGGACCAGAGCGAACGCGACCTCGGTGGAATCCGCGAGGTCACGCTCGCAATCGCCGGCCGCGGCGTCTGGCGCCGCCTGCGCTTCGAGAGCGGCGGCCATCGCGTGCAGCGCGTGCCCGAGACCGAGTCGCAGGGGCGCATCCACACCAGCCTGGCGACCGTCGCCGTGCTGCCGGAGCCGGAGGAGGTGGAGGTCGAGGTCAGTCCGGACGACATCGAGATGTCCTTCATGCGCTCCAGCGGGCCGGGCGGGCAGAAGGTGAACAAGACGAGTTCCTGCGTGCGCCTGGTGCACACGCCCACCGGGATCACCGTGCGCTGCCAGGACGAGAAGTCGCAGCGCGCCAACCGCAACAAGGCGATGAAGCTCCTGCGGGCCAAGCTCTACGAACTCCAGGCCACGCAGGCCCATGACGAACGCGACGCCATGCGCCGCGCCCAGGTGGGGTCCGGCGACCGCACGGACCGCATCCGCACCTACAACTTCCCGCAGGACCGCATCACCGATCACCGCGCCGGCGTAGACGTCTTCGGAATCGAGACGTTCATGCTGGGCGACTGCGACCGCCTCTTCGACGCCCTGGCGGAATTCGACAGGCAGCAGCGCATCCGCGCCTTCGTCGAGGGCCGGGAGGACGGACCGCCCGCCGCGTCCTGATCAGCCGGCTCCCACCCCGCCGCGCCGCGCCCCGGACCCGCCGAAGGCCGTCACGGCCAGAACCCCCAGGCTGGCCACCTTGAGGCCGACCAGCATCGCCGCCGTCCACGACAACCCCAACGCCGGCACCAGCAGCAGCCCCACGCAGATGGCGCCCGCCATGCCTCCCAGATGATCGGCCGCGTCGAACACGCCGGCCACCGTGCCGGCGTCGCGGGCTTCCGCCAGGGCCACGCGGGCAGCGAGGGGGAAGACGGCGCCGGTCAGCACGCCGGCGGCCGCCGCCAACGCCATGAAGGCCCAGGGCGGAAGGACCCCGGCCCCCATGGCGGCGGGGATCGTTGCGATCAACGCGGCCTGCAGCACCTCCAGCAGCGCCAGCGTCCCCACCGGGCGGCCCCGCGCCAGGCGAACCGCAAGCTGCCCCCCGGCGGCCAGCCCCCCCATGAACAGGCCGACGATGAGGGCGACGTCGCGGTAGACGTGACCGAACGCGACCTGGTAGCCGTAGACCACCAGCATCTCGGCCGAGAGCCCCAGGACGCCGGTCGTCAGCACGACCAGCGCGCAGCCCGCGGGGGCGGCCGCCCGGCGGCCGAGGAGGACCCGAAGGGCGGCCGCAGCGACCAGGCCCAGCGCCAAGGCCCGGAGCGGCCAGGCCGGCCCTGCCGCCCGAACACGCGTGTGGACGTCGGCCCCCACCTCCGGACCGCGCGGGCCGCCGGCTGCATACTGCCGCTGCAGGGCCAGGAACAGCGTGAACACGACCGGGCGGTCATCGGTGTTGAGCAGCGCGTCCGGGCGGGCAGCCTCCAGAAGGGCCAGCGTCTCGACGGTGCGCTCCGGCGGGAACTCCAGCGTCCCCAGCGCACGCCCGAGCACCTTCGGCTCCAGGCCCAGCCGGTCGAACCGACCCTCCAGCGCCTCCGCATCCGCCGTGACGACGCCCGGCGCGCCGGCGGCGAAGAAGCAGAACCGATCGCCCGGCCGCACGACCACGTGTTCGAAGACATCGCGCAGCGTGCGGTAGACGCAGCCCGTGTAATCGAGCACGGGGCGGCTGCGGCCGTAGTTCTCGGCACCGGTGACGTCGCAGACGGCCACGGCCCCGCCCGGGCGCAGGGCATGGCGGAGCATCCGGAAGAACTCCACCGTGTAGTAGCGGGCGGCCGCTGCGGACGTCGGGTCGCCCACGGCGACGACGATCAGGTCGTAGAGTCCGTCGCCGGCCGCCCCGTCCCGCAAAAAGGCGCGGGCATCCCGCAGGTGCAGGCGAAATCGAGGGTCCTCCAGCGGCGCACGCAGCTCGACTGCGAGGTGACTGAGCAGGAGGTCGACGACGACGGCGTCGGACTCCAGGAGTTTCAGCGAGCACACGGAGGTCCTGAGCATCTCCTGGCAGGGCCCGTCCAGCCCGCTCCCGATCATCAGCACGTTGCGGGGGTCGGGGTGCTGCGTCAGCAGCAGGGCGGCGCGCGCCCGGGCGGCGGCCTCGTCCGGCCACTGCGCGCTCTTGCGGCCGTTGCACAGGAGCAGGTACTCGCCCTGGCGGACGCCCAGTTCCACGTCCTGGTAGCGTGAGTCCCGGCGGCTAACGAGTTCAAACGCGCTGTAGCTGCGCCAGCGCGCCTGCGCGGTGTGCCACTCCACCAGGTGCCCTCCGCCGACGGCCAGCGCACACAGCACCGTGCCGAGGGCGATCCACGAGAGCGCGGCCCCGCGTTCGCGCCGGAGCAGTGCATCGAACGTGCCGGCGGCGAACACGCAGGCGGCGGCGCCGGTCAACAGCGCAGCCGGCCCCACGCGCCCCAGCAGGACGAAGCTCAGGAGGCCGCCCGCTGCGGCGCTCCCCAGCGCCTCCCAGACGTAGACGCGCCCGATGCCTCGGCCGGCCCGCGGCACCGCCCCCTCCTCCACCCGGCACGCACAGGTGAAGAAGAACCCCACCGGAAAGGCGGCCGGCAGCGACGCCGCCGCGCCCCCCACCAGCATCGCATCCACGGACAAAAACGCGCCCGAGCCCGCACCCAGCAACGGGCGCACACACCGCGCCAGGACGAATCCCGCATACAACCCCAACGGCACGGCCAGCATCGCCAGCCGCGCCGGCCGCAACGGCCGCCGCACCGCGCGCAGAAGCGAAGCCGCCGAGAGCGCCCCCAAGGCCACAAACAGCAGCCACCCGCCGAGCGCGCACGCCAGCGCCGGCTCCGTGCCGTAGAAGCTCACCATCAGCTCCCGCACCAGAACCGTCTGCCCAACCACGGCTGCCGCCCCCACCGCGGCGGCGGACAGCGACATGGAGGGGCGCCCCGCGCTCAACATGCCAACCTCACAGCGAGACACAGCCGTCACGCATCCGCCAGGGCACCGTGCCCCAGCGGCTCCGCGCGGCGATTATACACGATGGCGCACGCGAATCCCGCCCGAACGGCTCGCCCCCGGACCCCACCGCCCCCCCCGGCCCTCGGGCGAGATGCCCGGAGCTACGCATTCCGCGCCCGGCGCGACCCGGTGGGCACGCCGCCCCCCGGCAACAAGAAGGCCGCCCCTGTCTGCCAGGGGCGGCCTCCGGGTCGCTCGGTCTTCCGCGCCGGGCCTCTGCCCGGCGCCGCATCTGTGGTCAACGGGTTCCTGTCGCCCACTGCCGAACCAGATCCACGTTCGGCCCGGACGTCTGGTATTCCGTCAACTGCTTGTCGAACCGGAACGTCCGCGCCGACGTCAACGAGATCCGGTCGTTGTAGTAGGAGTATTCGTAGACGAGCAGGCTCTGGTCCCGGACGTCGACGAGCACGATCGGGGCAGTCCCCTGGAGTTCCTGGCCCACCACGCAGATCATGCCGCCGGCCGCGCCTTCGCTCTGAGCCTGGGCGCTGCCCATCAGGCCGCTGCCGGCGAGGGCCAGTCCGGCCGCCACGCCGACGACGGCCACAACTGCCGTCTTCCAGCTTCCTTGTGCCATTGCCGCTCCGCCCCCTTCCTTCACTTGGAGCTCACGCGCTGCTCTTGCTCACCGAGTTCGATGATCTCCGGGCAGGCCATGACGAACAACTGGTCACGGCTCACGCGGCGGCCTTCGGCCGAGAAGAGGCGCTTGACAACGGGGATCTTGTCCAGGATCGGCACGCCACCCTCGTGGCGCGTCCGCTCGCCGGCAGTCAGGCCGCCGACGATCAGAACGCCGCGGTCCGGGACACCCACGGTGGTCTCGAGCGTCTGCTCGTTGACCGTGGGCAGTGTCATGAAGTTCTGCACGGCCGCCCCGGCCCCGCCGCCTTCGCCGCCGGGCACGCCGACGAACGTCGTGAACGGCGCGGTGCGGGTCAGATCGGTCACGGTGATCACAGGCTCCAGCTCCATAAATACGTACTTCAGGTCGGCGCTGGCGATCGGCCGCACGCGCAGTTCCACGGTGTCACCCACCTCTTCGATCTCGGGGATCAGGATGTTCCCGTCCACGGAGTAGGTGGCGATGTAGCTGTAATCGGTCGAGACGCTGATGAAGCCGCGCTGGCCGTTGGCCAGGGTGATCGTCGGGGCGCTGAGCATCTTGACCTGGTCGCGCTTGTGGCCGAGCCGGAAGGTGCCGCCGATGTCGACGGCCCCCGAATAGCCGAAGTCGAGCGCCAGGCCGCCGGTCTGGGCACCGAAGAACGGGATGCCCGTCTGGATGAACGACGTGCCCGTGAGCGGCGCCTTGGTGAACGAGAAGGACATCGTGTCTTCGTCGAACTCGGCATCGGCATCGCCGAACGGATGCCCGAACCCGAACGGCAGCGAGTCGATGATCCCGATGACCTCGCCCTCGCCGTCGAAGCCCAGGACTCCGCCGGGCTGCACCCACGGCACGAAACCGCCGTAGGAGGGGCTGGCCATGTTGAACCCGTCGATGTTCCCGCTGGCATCGTAGCCGTCCGGATCGAGACTGAAGTGGCTCCAGTTGAAGCCCACCTCGCGCAGGAAGTCGTTCCCGACCGACAGGAAGCGCACGTCGACCTTGATCTGCACCTTCATGGCCGCGCGCAGCTCCTTGAGGAGCGTCTCGATGCACTCGTGCACCTCGGGCGTCTGGTGGACCATGATGCTCTGCGGGTCGTGGGCCATGACGACGGCCCGCCCCCGGGGCGCCTGCTGGACCGGCATGCCCATGGCGCCACCGGGGGCAAACCCACCCGGCCCGCCGAACCCGGGGCCTCCGATGGCATACGGATCGGCCGGCTGGGCCCCCGCTGCGAACCCGGTGCGGCTGCTCCCGAACGCGCCCCCCTCGAACCCGGACGAACCGGACTCATCATCGTCGTCCATGTCGATCAGGCCGCCGCTGGTGTCCTCCCAGGTTCCCTCGCCACAGGCCATCTTCATCAGAAGCACAAGGTTCTGGACACGCGACGTCATGCTCGAGAACCCCTCTTCGTCATCGTCGTCGCTGCTGCTGCTCGACGACCCGCTGCGGTACTGCGGATTGTAGCCACGGCTGGAGGAGCTGCGGCTGCTGCTTCCACTGCTGCTGCTCCCGCCCCACCCGCTGTCGTCGTCACCGCCACGGTCCTCGTAACTCAGCAGCAGGTCGCCGACGTTGTAGATCCGCATGTCGTAATCGCGGATGGACTCGGGGCTGCCGATCTTGATCAGGCCGCTCTCGACCTTCCAGGCCATGCCGGTCAGATCGGTGATCAGGTTGAGCCCGTTCTTCAGCGTCGTGTCGATCGTCAGGGTCACCGGCGCACCGTCCGCCGGGATTTCCTGGCGGCGCAGGCTGTAGCTGACCGGGGTCACCTGGCGCAGGAACTCCACCACATCCACCAGGGGGGTCTCGTTGAAGGGGAAGCTGACATGCATGTCCAACGCATCGAACACCGGCTTGTCCGCTTCGGTGTGCCCGAGGCTCGGCCGGTCGGACGGATACGTCGGCGGCCGACGCAGCTCGACCACGTTCTGCCAGAACCCCTTGTCCGGATAGTTGAACGTTCGAGACGGCACGATCTCCTGCATCGTGACCGCGTTCTCGAACTTCAGATCGCCCCATTCCAGCTTCTTGGCCAGGCGGACCGAGGTGTGGTCGAACTCGGCATCGCTCAGTATGCCACGCAGCTGGAGGACGGTCGCGTCGCTGGGGTCGACCGCCTCCATGTCATCGAGCAGCAGCTCCGCATCCTCGAAGCGCGCGTGCTTGATCAGGTCCATCACCTCCTGCGCTCGACGCGCCTGCTCGGCCCGCTGCACCTCGACGATCCTGCGGATATTCTCGTCGGCTGCGTCCGCCGCCTGCTGCGCTGCGAGGCCGGCCAGACGGCGCTGCGACTCCTCATGGTCCTTCTCGACCGTGGCCAGCAGGCGCTCCACCTCGTCGCGCTGCTGCGAGACGTCGGCGGAGGTGGCCAGAACGTCGACGGCAAGGCGGGCCTTGCGCAGCTCCACGAGCGCGTCTTCATACTGCTCGTGGGCGTAGAGTTCACGGGCGCGGACGATGGAGTTCCTGAGCGACTGCAGCAGGGACTGCACCCGGACGGGCACGCCACTCACCAGCCCGTCCTGCTGGGCCTGCTGCAGGGCGGCCTCCTCGCCCATCTGAACGCGGGCCTCGAGGAGCAGTTCCTTGGCCTGCGCGTTCTCCGGGTCCAGGAGGAGTGCCTGCTCGGCAAGCTTCCGCGCCTCGGCCGGCGCGTTGGAGATGTAGATGGCATGGTGGGCCTGTGCGGCCAGATCAGCCGCCTCCGCCTTGCGCTTCTGCTCTTCGACGATCCGCATGGTTCGGAACTTGTCCAGCAGATCATCCGCCGCCGGCACCGCTGCGGTGTCCGCATCGGGCGTCACGACCGGGGCGGTCGGCTCGGCCGCAACGGCCTGGCCCGCCGGCGCCTCGCCGAACGCAGCCAGTTCGGCGATCGTCGGCGCGTCCTGTCCCGTTGCCGTATCCCCGGCGGCGTATGCAAAGGATGAGACGGCCATCAGACACACGACGCCCACAGACACCTGCCCGATCTTCCTAAGCATTCTCCGCCTCCGGTCACTTGCTGTTGTCGCCATGGGGAGCGGACACGCCAGCCCGCCGCACGAATGTCTTTCCCAAGTACTGGCGCCCGGTGGGCGCGAACTCGCCACTATTAAGTCGGAAAGCAAGCCCATTGTCAAGCAAAACCTCTGCGCGTTTGTGATCGGCGCCCTGCCGGGCCGCCCGGCCTCACATGCGGTCCCGGTAAGTTGCCGTCCTCGCGTAGTGCGCCTTCAGCCGCTCGATGGTCTCCCGCACCCGTTCCGCGTCGCCCTCGCCGTGCGCTTCCACGGCCTGCCGATAGAGGAGTTCGGCTTCCCGTTCCTTCTCCCGGATGGCCTCTTCCACATTCCCGGCATCCTTCTCCATCTGCGCGCTCAGGGGCGAATCGGCCATCGTCCTCAACCGCGTCAGAGCCTCCGCAGCGGCCAGATAATCCGCCGCATTGTATGCAAGCACGGCACGCGACAGCAACTTCTTCTGCTCCTCCTCGACCAGAACCTCGATGGCGGAGTCCAGGTCGGCCCGCTCGAACTCCGTCAGCCCGAACGGTCCCGCCTGCACCGCGCGCAAGCCCGCACTGGCGGTCTCGCGTCCCGTCAGGAGCGCCGCCATCGCGTCGCGGTAGCCGCTCCATGCCTCCTCGCGCTGCTTGGCAGCATCCAGCAGGGCCCGGCCCTCGACGGCGTACTGCTCCGCCTGCGCCGCTCGGGCCATCTGCCGTTCGCTGAGTTCCAGTGCGGACTCCGCCACCGCAGCCAGCACGTTGCGCCGGACGGCGTCCGTCGCCGGCAGCTCTTCGCCGTCGGGCAGGCCCGACAGCAACTGCACCGCCCGGGCCACGTCGCAGGCGTCCAGGGCGGCGGCCGCGCCCGTCAGGGCCGCCTCGATGTCGCCGGCGCGCCGGATCTCCTCGACTGCGGAGGCGGACCGCTCGGCCACGCTGCGGTCGACCACGTCGGCCGCTTCGGACTCGATCGTCTGCACGGCCCGGGCATACTCGCCGCGTTCCAGGGCGTTGTGCGCCCTGCGCAGGGCCAGCGCGAGCTGCCGCTCGGCCAGTTCCCTTCGCGTCGCTTCCGCCTGCGCCTCCTGGCCCGCCTGCGCCTGCCGAAGCAGCACTGCGGCCAACTCCCGCAGCCGCCGCGTGTCCTCGGCCAGACCCCGTTCGCGGCGCTCCTCGGCCTCGGCGGTCCGCAGCTTGAGGGCGTCCTTCTGCTGCCGGGCCCAGGCGGCGACGTCGCGGGACACCCCGGCCCCGGTCGCCAGCGCATCCAGGTGCGGTTCGGCCATCTCCGGACGGCCGGCCTCCAGGTAGGCCGGGGCCAGTTGGCCTGCGATCACCAGCCGCGCCCGCGCCATTTGCTGTCCGAGGTGACGCCGCAGGTCCGGCGATGCCTGCCCGGTCGCGGCCGACAGGTCGGTCCCCAGGAAGGCGACGACGTGCTCCAGCACGCGCATGCGCGCGGCGCCGGCCAGCGCCTCCTCCCGGACGGCGGTCAGGACGGCACCGGCACCTTCGAGGGCCGTGTCCAGGTCGCCGCCCGGCAGCGCCGCCCGACACGCATCGACGGCCGCCACCAGCCGCGCCGCCACGGCCTCCTGCCGGTCGGCCTCTCGGCGCGCGGCCTCCTGCCGCGCGGCAGCGTGGTTCCGCACGTCCGGGCCGACCATGTCGGCCCCGGCCGCCATGACCAGGTCGAGCGCCCAGCGCGCATGGTCCGGTTCCCCGGCCTCCAGATAGCGCTCGGCCACGGCGGGCAGCCCTGCGTAGCGCGTGGGCCGGAGCCACCGATCGATGCGGAACGCCTCCTGCGCCGCCTTGGTGACGGCGTCGCGGACGGCGATCTGCCGGGGCGCCAGTTGCACGCCCTCGGCGCGTGCCAGCGCGACCATCTCCCTGACCCTCAGGTCGGCCTCCAGGAGGTCCGTCTTCATGGCGTCGGTCGCGTCGTCGCAGAGGTCATTGAGCGCGCGCGTCACGGCCGCCAGATGCGCCTGGCGTCGGCGGGCGTCCTCCAGGGCCTGCGCCCGGAGCCGCACCTGATCGTCCAGGTCGCGCAACGTCGTGCGCGAATCGGCGTCGACGGTCTGCAGAACGGCCAACGCCTCGGTCAGGTGCGCCCCGGCGGCGGCGTAGTCCTGAGCGGCGAACGCGCCGTCGTATGCCTCCAGAGCCTCGCGGACGGCCCGCCGCGCGGCCAGCAGGGCGTCGGCTTCACGTGCCATCCGCTCGGCATCCTCGGCCTCGTGCCGGAGGTGCGCACGCTCGGCGGCCTTGCGGACGGCCGCGGTCAGTTCCTTGTGCTCCTCCCGCTGGAGGGGGGTCAGCCACTCGGCATGCCCCTCCAGTTCCTCCAGGGAGTCCAAGGCGGCCGCGTGTTCGCCCTTCTGCGCCAGGGTCCGGGCATCCTGGAGGAGCCGGGTCGCGGCGGCCCGCCGGGCCTCGGCCTCCTCGCGCTCGATCCGGGCGACGGCGGCCAGCAGCCCGGCCACCTCGTCCAGGTCCGCCTGCACAAGACGGATCCGGCTGTCCCACACCTCCTCGAGCGCACGCCGCGCACCCTCGTAGTCCCGCGCCTCGTAGAGCATTCGCCCGGTCCGCAACCGGCCGTACAGCCGCTCGAGCGCCTCGCCGACCTCCTCGCGCGCACGCCGCAGGCGCCGGTTGCGCCGCCAGCCGAAGCTGACGCCGAGCCGGGCGGCCTTGTCCAGATGCGGTCGGGCCTCCACGTACATGCCGCGGTCATACGCCTCCAGGCCGGCGGCCAGCTCCCGCTCGGCAAGCGCGCGCACTTCGGCCGGGGACAGGCCGGGCTGCACGCCGGTGGCGTCTTCCACCGCGCGGCAGAGTTCGTCGCAGAGCGCTCGTTCCTCATCCGCCAGCCGCTCCCGAAGGGGCAGCAGGTCCGCCAGGAGGGCCGAAGCCTCCGAGTACACGTCCCCTCGGACGGCCGCCGAGGCCCGCTCGAGCAGATCGGTCGCGCGCGCCCTCTCCGCCTGCTCCCGCAGCCGGTCGCGCTGCGCCAGGGCGGCGTCCAGCTCGGTCAGGAGCCGCTCCAGCTCGCGGGACCACTGGCCCAGGCGAAGGCCCCGGTCCTTCACGGAGTGCAGGGCCTCCCGGGCCCCTTCCAGATCGCCCGCAGTCAGCAGGCGCTCTCCCCTGGAGATCGCCTCGCGCGCGTCCTCGATGGCCTGGACGACGCCTCTGCGCGCCCGCTCCAGGCTGCGCCGGCTCGCGCGGTCCAGCTTCGCGTCGAAGAGCGCGACCATGTCCAGCCGCGCACGGGCCTCGGCGTAGTCGCCGGCCTCGAACGCCCGCAGTCCCGCATCCAGGTGTTCGCGCGCGCGCAGGGCCCGTTCGGGCTCGCTCAGCGGGGGCAGCTCGAGCGTGGCCTCCTGGGCCAGGTGGCGCAGTTCGTCGTAGAACAGGCGATCCTGCGGCAGCAGTTCGCCCCTGCGCGGGTCCAGCCGGCTCACACACAGGGCGGCCCGGCCGTAGAGACGCTCCTCCCACAGGGCCACCGCCTCGGCGAGGAGTTCGGTCGCGGAGGGCTCCACGGCGTCGGCGGGTTCCGGCACCACGGCGGGGGCGGCCTCCCGGACGTCGGCGGGTTCCGGCACCAGGGGCGGGGCGGCCGCATCGGGGGGCGCCTCGGTGGGGGCCGCACCGGCGTCATCGGTGCGCGCCAGCGACTGCTGGTGCAGGGCGTTCCTCGCACGGCCCCACAGGACGGCGGTCTGGGTGGCCTGCTCCGGGGTCAGCAGCCGGGCGTTCGCCCTGAGGGCGTCCAGCAGCAGCAGCGCCTCGGAGTAGCGTCCGCCGTCGACGGCCTCGGCGGCGAGGGCAAGGGTCGGCTCCACCTCTTCGATGCTCAACACGCGCGCCGAGCCGGCGACCGGATCGACCAGTGCGCCCTTGCAGCCGACGATGGTGGCCAGGATGGCCACGACGAGGGCCAGAACCCGGACGGCGCGCCGCGCGCTCTGCTGCATGGTTCAACCTCGACGAAACGCCCTGAATGCGGCCACGCGCCGGCAGACGTTGCGCTCCCCCCCCCTGCACGGCGGCCTCTCTCGCGTGGGGAAGGTCGATGCGTGCGTCTACCGTCCGAACAGCCCTGTGCGCCCGCGGCCTCCGACCGAGCCCGCGCGGGAACGTGCGGCGGCCGCCGCCTCGTCCCACTTCTCCTGGCCGATCTTGGTCTCTCTGCGGAGCCGCTGGCGCACGAATCCCTCGGCGTCGGCATAGACCAGCCGGTCGGTGGTGATGCCGCCCTGAAGCAGCACGCCGCGATGGAAGTCGAGCAGCACATTGCCCGTCAGGTAGCTGGTCACGGATCCGTGGATCTGGGCCGTCTGGACACCGCCGATCTCCTCGCCGGGGGCGACGTTGAACGTCCCGATGGTCGCCTGCCCGGCGCCCGCACTCTGCAATACCTCACAGCGCACGCGCTCCCCGACCGAGCTGGCGAAGCGGAAGTCCACCAGGGGCTCGACCTCGGCCAGCACGGCGTCCGTGAACTCGCTGGCAGCCGGGTAGGTGTTCGCGCCCACCATGCGCACCTTGTAGCCGTAGCGCTGTCCGGGCGTCACGCCCGAGTCCTGCCAGTAGATGCCCGTGGGCACCTCTTCCTGCACGCCGGTCAGGGCGCCGGGGACCCCGGGCTGGGTGGGGACGGGATAGGGCAGCGCGCCCGGGGCGGCGCTGGAGACCTCCTCGGCCTCGACGCTCGCGACCTTCCGGAAGGCGCCGAGCGGGTCTTCCCAATCGCGCCGCCAGATCTCGTACTGGGCGACCGTCACGCCCTCCTGCTCGTTCAGAGGGTTCGGCACCACGTTCAGCACGACGGCACTGTCGCGCGTGCTGACGATCTCGAGGCTGCTGGGGGGGAAGGCGGTCTTGCCGGCCGAGGGGTCCACGACGACGGGGTAGACGTGCCGCGCGCCATCGCTGCTGCGCGCCTCGACGACCACCTCGCCCGAGTCCGGCCCGCTGGAGAGGCGCACGCGCCGATAGTCGCCCTCCACCGGGTGCTCGAGAAGGCGGATCAGGCCGCCGCTGACCTTGATCTCCTCCACGTTCAGCGGTGCCCCGAACTCGAGGACGAACGTGCGGTTCGAGCTGATGGCCAGAGGCGGGTAGCGCACCGGCAGCGGCATGTAGAAGTTGTCGGTAGGCAACGGCTCCGGCTCGGCCACGTCCGTCAACTGCCGTCGCAGCGGGGCCACGTAGTCGCGCGTCTCGGTCTCGACGTGCCGCTCGCGGAGCGCCCGCTCCAGCCTGTCCAGTTCAGGCTGCACCGCCTGGGGATCGGCCAGACGCGATGCGGAGGTCACGCGCACCATGGCGAACAGCAGGCTCGCCAGCAGGGCCAGGGCGGCCACGCCGCAGATGATCTTGTCGAAGTACTTGAAGGCGAACCCGTGCTTGACTACCGGCATTGTGGACCTCCAACCGCTGCAGAATGCACATCGAGCGCCCGCGGCACGTCCGCGCTCGGCCGCCTACTGCCCGGCAGTCTCGGCGGACTCGGCGGACTCGGCTTCCTCGGTCTGCGCGACATAGTCCCTGACGTATCCCTTCAGGACGACGTCCACAAGCAGCCGGCCCGCCTCGACCTCTTCCGGCGGCCGTCGTTCGCGTCGTACCGCCGTCGTCGACGCCGCCGCCGCCGCCGCGCGCTGCGGACGGCCGGACCTGGTGGAGGCGCCGGCGCCCGGGCCGCGTCGTCCTCTCTCCTCGATGAAGATCGGGCCGTCGTCCAGGGGAATGAACCCCCCCATGGCGTCGAAGGTACCCCCGACCGGCGCATAGGTGGCGGCTCCTCGTGCACCGGGCCCCGAACGGGAGCCGATCAGGGCCGAGACCGCGCTGCCCGTGAGCACTTCCCCGGTCGTGCCCTCCTGACGCTTGGCGCCCAGCGACACCTCCGAGCGACGCTTCATGGACACCGTGGTGACCGCCACGGGCACCTCGCACTCCAGGAGCTTCCCGATGACCATCGGTAGGTTCCGGTATTCAATGGCGAACTCGAACTCGAAGGCGATCGGCTGGAACATGGTGGCGTCATCGGCCGACAGAAGCCGATCCGGCCGTCCGCCGAAGGTAAAGCTCTTCAAGGTCGGAATGACGTCGCTGTCGCGGTTGACCTTGATCATGGCCTGCAGCAGGTAACGCTGCACCCAGTAGCGTTTCGTCTCTGCCCGCCGGATGTCGGGCGTCGGGTAGTCGTCGCCCAACGTTGCGCTCACCACCACGGTCTGCGGCGCAATGGGGAAGTTCGCCTGCACGTCCTCCTCGAGCCGCCTCATCTGATAGTCATAGACGTCCTTCCACTCGTGCGCCGCCACCGGTCGGATCTCACCGTTCCTGTCGGGTATGTGCTGCTCGAGCAGCTTGCCCTTCTCGGCGAGCAGCTCATTGGCCATCCTCAACTGTTCCTCATACTGCTTCTGGGCCTCGGCCACCGCCTGCACGTCCAGGGGACTGCGGATGTCGGACTTGGTGCTGAACGACTTGGCGCGCTGCACCTTGCTCTGAAAATCGGACGCTTCCCTGGCGCTCGTCTCCCGGGCGTCCCGGTACCACACCCCCAGGACGACGCCGCTGACCACCACGAGGAGGCCGAGCGCGATCCAGAACTTCATACGTCTGATCATGTCCATCGCTTCCATGCCTCCCTGGGGTGCACCCGGACACCGGCAACGGCCGCCGGCAGCGACTCACCTCCGGCGCCGTCGCGTCGTCGTCGTCTCAGCCGCAGCGTCTTCCTGAACGGCCTGGCCGGCCGGTCCCACGTTGACGATGGCATAGCCCTCGAACCCGGCAAACCGCTGCACGCCGTCCCCGGCCTCGTCCAGACGCGCCAGCGTCTCCTCGTCGCGGTAGATGTTGATGAGACTCCCAACCTGCACGACTTCCGTAAACGCCGGCTTGGCGTCATCGGGGAACTGCGCCTTGCGCAGGTTCTCGAAGACCTGCGTCTCGATGTAGCGCGGGTCAAGCTGCTTGCTCTCGCAGACGAACCGCAACACGAGGCGCGACTGCAGCGACGAGACGGGTTCCACCTGCGCTGCCGCTGCGGGCCCGCGCGGCCCGGCCGTCCCGCGTGACGACGCCGACGTCCGCGGTCCCTCCGGCCCCGACCGCCCGCGCGGGGCCATGCTCTCATAGCCCGCGTCGCGCGCCGCCTGTTCCTCAGCCATCTGTTGCGCGACCATCTGGCGGCCCCTTTCCTCTTCCAGCCGAGCCATCTCGGCAGCGAACGCGAGCTGCTCCTCATCCCCGACGAGCGCGCCCCTGACGCCTGTACTCCTGCCGCCGCCTGTGGACGCTCCGCCTGCAACCGCAACATACCGGCGGGTCGCCGTGCCCCAGTCGGCGATGGGGCTCAGGCCCCGCGCCAGCGTCATGGGCTCGACCCAACTGAACTGCTGGGCGACCAGGTAGACGTCCGGCGGCAGCATCTCGGCGAACGCCGGCAGCAGATGCAGGTAGAGATCCCGCGGGATCTCGGCCCTGGCCAGGGAATTGAGCTTGTTCTCCAGCGACTGCACGGCCTCGGCCTGGGCCCGGAACTGCTTCTCTATGTCCTCGGCCCTCTGGACGGCCTGGAAGTCCAGGCCCTGGTTGGCCCGTGCGACCTCCTGAGCATGCACCTGCTCGCCCACGGACAGGATGACGGCGACGATCAAAACGGCCACGGCGGCGGCCAGCAGCCACGGCTTCTTGGCGGCGACGGCGCCGGCCATCGCCAGTTCCTCGGGGACCATGTTGATGTGCAGGCGTGCGTCGCCCGCGCCCTGAACCAGCAGGCCGAGCGCGGGGCAGAACCCCGGCACGGCGGCGCGCACCGCGTCCCTCTCCAGCGACGGGGCGAATCGGATGCGGCTCAGGTCCCGGATGGTCTTCACCTCGCACTGGAGGCTGGCGGCCAGCATGTCGGTCAGGCCGGGCAGCTCCATCGTGCCGCCCAGCGCCAGCACGCGGTCGAACTTCACGTCGCGGGCCAGGCTCTTGTAGTAGCCCAGGGACCTCTGCACCTCGTTGGCCAGGTCCTCGAAGACCGGCTGCAGGATGCGCAGCACGCGTGCCTTGTGCCCGCTGCGCGCCACGCGGCGCTTGACCGTCTCCGCCTCGGGCGTGCCGACGCCGAACTGGGACGTCAGCGCACTGGTGAGATCGCCGCCGGCGACCAGGAGGGTTCGCACCCAGAACCGGGGCGGGTTCAGCACCAGCACGTCGGTCGTGGCCGACCCCACGTCGACCACGACACACGGCTCGTCGGCCAGCCCCTCGTAGTGCAGCAGGTTATAGGCGGCCAACGGGGCGTTCTGCACCACGCGCAGATTCCCGCGCCACGGTTCCAGGAGGCCCATCAGTTCGGCCACACGCTCCCTCTTGAGCGCGAACAGGCCGACCTCGACCTCCTCGCCGATCTCGATCTGGTCCGGGTCCTTGACCGGTTGCCAGTCCCAGACGACGTCGCTGATGTCGAAGGGGATCTGCTGGCGCGCCTCGTAGCCGATGATCTCGTCCATGCGCTCGAGCACGGGCGGCAGGTTGATGAAACGGCTGAAGACCTCGCCGCCGGAGACGCAGACACACAGATCGTCGCGCGGGCCGATCTCGTAACGGGTCCCGAAGGCAACGATGCCCGCCCTGTGCTTCTCGATCGGGGACGCGTCGTAGCCACAAGGGAGGTCGCCGTATGAGATGGTGTCCATCACGTCGACCGTGATGGCGCCCGACTTCTTGTCGTGGCTGGCACGGGCAACCTTCAGCGCCCAGTCGCCCAGGTCCAGACTCCATATGACTTTTGCCATCTAACCCTCGCCTCCTTGTGGCAATTGCGCGCGTATCATAGCCAAACGCCTATGGACTGTCAAGCCGACCGTTCAGAACGACCTCGCAGCGATCCGCCAGATCCTGCACACTGCAACATTCGGCGTCCACCCACGTCAGGTCGGGGAAGTGCGAGAACCACGTCATCTGGTGCTTGGCGTAGCGGCGCGTCTTGCGTTTGATCCGCTCGACAGCCTCCGCAGCGGTGCACCGGCCGGCATGGACGGCCAGGAATTCCTTGTAGCCAAGCGCCTGTCGCGCCTGGGGCCCCAGGCGCCCGCGCAGGGATTCCACCTCGGCCGGCAGCCCCCGCGCCATCATCCGGTCGACCCGCCGGTCGATCCGCGCGTAGAGCTGCTCGCGGGGCCAGCGCAGCCCCACCATCCGATGCGGCACGCGGGGAGGGCCGGCGAACTGGTCCTGCCCGGCGCTGATGGGACGCCCGGTCAGCCCCGTGTACTCCAGCGCACGCGTCAGCCTTTGTACATCGTTGGGATGAATCCGGCCCGCCGCGTGAGGGTCCCGTTCGGCCAGCCGCCGGTGCAGGCCCTCGGATCCCTCGGCGGCCAGGAGGCGCTCCAGCTCGGCCCTGAGCGAGCCGTCCCGCCCCGGGCCGTCCAGCAGACCCCAGAGAAGCGCCTTGAGGTACATCGGCGATCCGGCCACCAGGAGCGGCCGCCGGCCGCGCGCCCACACGGCCTCCATGGCCTCCCGCGCCATCCGGCAGAATCGTCCCACGTTGCATGGCTCCTCCGGCTCAAGAACGTCAATCATATGATGCGGCACGGCGGCCATCTGTTCCATCGAGGCCTTCGCGGTGCCGACGTCCATGCCGCGGTAGACCTGCATCGAGTCCACCGAGACGATCTCCACCGGATGCCGGCGCGCCAGTTCCAGGGCCACCTCGGTCTTGCCGCTCGCCGTCGGGCCGGTCACGACCCAGCAGGGCTCCGGGCCGATGCGATCCGCCGCCGGTGCCGAATCCGTCACGGCCTTCCTCCGGGCTCGATGCGTTGACACCCGCGCGCGGCGCTTCTATAATCGCGCCGCACCGCCGACGGCGGGCCCGCGCCCGCCCCGGCGCCCCCGCACGGGGCCCGCCCCGAACGGACTCGAACGAGCCGGGAGCCGCAACCATGCCCGAACTGACCGTCGGCGTCGACCTGGGAGGCACGAACATCAAGGTGGGTCTCGTCACCGACCGGGGCGAGATCGTGCACCGCCACCGCGTGACCACCGAGTCGCAGCGGGGCCCGGAGGCCGTTGCCGAGCGCATCTGCGGGGCCTGCCGCGACCTGCTGGCGGCGGCCGGCTCGGCCGCCGACTCGGTGCGCGGGGTCGGCGTCGGCAGTCCCGGCACGATCGACATCGCCAACGGCGTGGTACTGTTCTCGCCGAACCTGGTGGGCTGGCACGACATCCCGCTGCGCGGGCTGATCGAGGACGGCCTGGGCATGCGGTGCGTGATCGACAACGACGCGAACGTCGCCGCGCTGGCCGAGCAGTGGGTGGGCGTCGGCCAGGGAGCCGGCTCCCTGGTGCTGCTGACGCTCGGCACGGGCATCGGGGGCGGCATCGTGCTGGACGGCCGCATCTGGCACGGCGGCCGGGGCGTGGCCGGCGAGGTCGGCCACATGAGCATCCACCCCGACGGGCCGGTCTGCGGCTGCGGGAACCGCGGCTGCCTGGAGGCCTATGCCAGCGCCACGGCCATGGTGCGGCGCATGCGGGAGACGATCGCGGCGGGCACGCCGACCGTCCTGGCCGAGCACGCGGACGAACTGACGGCGGCGCGGATCCACGCGGCCGCCGTCGCCGGCGATCAGGCCGCCCGCGAGAACATCGAGCAGACGGGCCGCTACCTCGGCCTGGGCGTCTCGAACCTGATGCATATCCTCAATCCCGAAGCGGTTGCGTTCAGCGGGGGCGTCACGGCCGCCGGCGAGATGCTGCTGGACCCCGTGCGCCGCGAGGTGCGTTGGCGCACGCTCGAGGCCAGCCGCCGCGACGTGCGCATCTCGCTCTCCGCCCTGCCCGAAGACGCCGGGCTGATCGGGGCCGCCCGCTGCTTCATGCTGGCGTAGCGGGCGGTTCGGCGCCGTCGACCCCGCGCTGCGCCGCCGCACGGTCCAGGTGGCGCTGCAGGATGATCTGCGCCGCCATCCGGTCCACGTCGGCGCGGCGGGTGCGCATGCCCGCGCCCATCTCCGAGAGCGCTCGGTGGGCCTGGGCGGTCGTCAGACGCTCGTCCATGGTCGTCACGTCCACGTGCGGCAGACGGCGCCGCAGGCGCTTGGCGAACCCGCGCACCTTGCGCGCCTGAATGCCCTCGGTCCCGTCCATCTGCAGGGGCAGGCCGACGACGATCCGCCCGACCTCCCGCTCGGCCACCAGGCGGGCGATCTCCTCGATCACGTCCTCGCCCTGCCCGATGGTCGGCAGCGGGTGCGCGGCCACCTCCAGTTCGTCGCTCAGCGCGGCCCCGATCCTGCGCTCGCCGTAGTCCAGCCCCAGTACCCTCATCGCGCCCCGTCCTGAACGTGTCGTGTGCCCGCCATTCTACGCGAGAACACCGCACAGGTCACGGGCGGACGCGGTCGGGCAACCGCCGGGCAACGGGCGGGCGACGAGGCCCCGGCGCCCCGGCCCCGGCCCATTTCAAGAAAAAGGGCCGGAGGGCGGGAATCCGCCGAAACCGGCCGACAGATGTTCCCCTGCCATATATAGGCCCCTGCAAGCCGCCGCCCTGCAGCATCCGTCATGCGCGGGCGTTCGGGCGGCCCGTCCCGCGGGGCGGACGCGGAGGCCGGCGGGATGCCGAAGAAAACCCGAAAAAACGACCTTGACAGCCCGAACAGCGCCGAGTAGTATCTGAGCGCTCAACTCAAGTAGGTGTGAGCCGACTCTGACGTTACGGCATGGATATCAGGGACTTGAGTCAAGAGACTCGAAAACAGCCGGGTGGAAATGGGCATGAACGAGTCAGCAATGGGTGGCGCTGAGCGATCAACGGGAAACGGCAGGGACCCCGGCATGGTGCGGCTGTTCGGCTATCAGGAGGTCCTCAGCCTGGACGCCCGCGGACGGTTCCGCCTGCCGGACGAGTTGTCGGGGCTGCTCTTCCGCGAACTCGGCCGCGCCTCGCGTTCGGCCGGCGCCTCGGCCGCCCCGGCCGCCTACGAGCGACTGGCCTTCTACTTCGTGCCCGGCACGCGGCGGCGCATCTTCCTGTACCCCACGCCGAACATCGACCTGGCGGTGCGCAGCTTCGAGCAGCCGCCGGCCGGCATGCCGCCCGAAGTCGTCCGCCAGGCGCGCGACTACTTCTACAACCACATGCGATTCGTGGACGCCGACAAGCAGAACCGGCTCCTGATCCCGGAGGCCCTTCGCCGGCATGCCGAGATCGGCGAGCAGGTGCAGCAGATAGCGCTCGTGGCGCAGAACTACTGGCTCACGCTGAGCCGCAGCGAACTCGTCGAGAAGGAGATGGCGGAGAACCTGGGCGCCTTCGAGCAGGTCGCTGCCGACCTGCTGGACCCGGTCTGCAGGCCCACGCGGGGGTTCGTTCCGCCCGAACCCGAGAGCGACCGGTGACTATGCGGCGGCCTGGCGTGCATGGACGGGATGGACTATGCCTCTCGTTGTCCCACAGTGTCGGACTATGGTCGAGCATGAGCACAACAACGCGCCGGTCGGCCCCGTCCTGCACCGCCCCGCCATGGTGGCCGAAGTCCTCCGGGTGCTCGCCCCGGCGCCCGGAGAGGTCGCCCTGGACCTGACCGTCGGCACCGGCGGGCACTCGGTCGCGCTGGCACGCGCCCTCGGCCCGGACGGGCTGCTGGTCGGCATCGACGCGGACCCCCGGGCGCTGGAGGTGGCCCGTTGCCGTCTTGCCGGGGAGGCCGCCTGCCGGTTCGAGCTTCACGCCGGGCGGTTCGGCCAGGTCCCCGCGACCGTCGCCCGGACCGGCGCATCGGCCTTTGACTGCGTCCTGGCCGACCTCGGCGTGGGCACCCATCAACTGGACGATCCCGCGCGCGGCTTCGCCTTCGAGTCCGACGCGCGTCTCGACATGCGCTTCGACCCGTCGGCCGGCCCTTCGGCCTGGGAGGTCGTCAACTCCCTCCCGGAAGAAGGGCTGGCCGACGTCTTCTACCGGCTCGGCGAGGAACGCCACAGCCGTGCCATCGCGTCGGCCGTCTGCCGCCGGCGCCGGGAGCGCCCGATCGACACGCCCGCCGAACTCTCGGACCTGGTCAAGGGAGTGGTCGCCCGCCGCACGCCGCGCCGGCACACGTGGCGCATCCACCCGGCCACGCGCGTCATGATGGCCCTGCGCATCTACGTGAACCGGGAGATGGAGGAGCTGGACGCCCTCCTGGACGCCCTGCCCGGGCTGCTGCGTTCCGGCGGGCGCGCGGCCGTGCTGACCTACCACAGCCTGGAGGCCCGGCGCGTCAAGCAGGCATGGCGCCGCCAGGCGCAGGACGGGCTCCTGACGTTGCTGACCCGATCGCCCCTGCGCCCGACCGAGCAGGAGCAGGCCGAGAACCCGCGGGTGCGAAGCGCGCAGTTGCGCGCGGCCCGGAAGCTATGAGGTGCAGGATGACACCGATCCGCGTGACGGCAATCATCTTCCTGGCCACGGCGCTCGCCCTGGGCGTCGTCTGGCAGAACGCCCGCATCCGGCAGGTGGGCTACGAGCTGTCGGCGCTGAACGGGCGCCTGGCCGAGCAGCGCGCCGAGCTGGCCATCCACAAGGCGCATCTGAGCAAGCTGAAGAGCCCCCAGCGCATCGTGGCGCTGGTGGAGTGGCTGGGGCTGGACCTGCAGGAGCGGCCCGTGCCGCTGCCGCCGCGTCCGGACGGCGCCGGCACGCCGGCCGACGTGCCGGCCGACGAGGCCGAACGGGCCGTCGCCGCCCTGTCGATGCCATAGGAAGGAACGCCGGGTCGCGATCACACATGGGGAACGCGCACGCAGACAGAAGCGCCGTGGGGGACGAGGGCCGGGCGGGCCGCGGGCTCCGGATCCGGGCGGGCGCCGCCATGGCCCTGGTGCTGGTCGCCTTCCTGCTGCTGGCCGGCCGCCTGGGGCAGATGCAGATCAGCCAGGGGGCCGAATACCGCCGGCTGGCCGACCAGCAGCAGATGCTGGACCGTGAACTGGCGGCATGGCGCGGCCGCATCCTGGACAGCCGCGGCCGGCTTCTGGCCTCCACGGTGCAGCGCTGGAGCGTCTACGCGGACCCGCAGGCTATCGCGGACCCGGACGGCGCCGCCGTCCTGCTCGGCAGCACCCTGGACCTGCCCGTCGGACGCCTGCGCGAGCGGCTCGCACGTGATCGCTCCTTCGTGTGGATCAAGCGGCAGGTGACCGAGCGCGAGGCGGACGCGGTGCGCGGGCTGGCCCTGCCCGGCATCCACATGCGCCGCGAGAGCAAGCGCCTCTATCCGCAGGGGCGCCTGGCTGCGCACGTGATCGGGTTCACCGACATCGACGGGCGCGGCCTGGCCGGCATCGAGGCCCGCATGGACGCACTGCTGCGGGGCCGCCCGGGCAGCGAGTCCGTCCTCTGCGACGGCGGACGCCGCATCATCTGCCCGCCGGCCGGGAACCGCACGCGCGAGCCCTTCGACGGGTTCGACGTGCAGTTGACGCTGGACGCCTACGTGCAGGCCATCGCCGAGGAGGAACTGGCCGCCGCCGTGCGCAGCCACCAGCCGGAATGCGCGACCGCGCTGGTGATGGACGTGCTGGACGGGTCGCTGCTGGCCATGGCGTCCTGGCCGGACTTCGACCCGCAGGCGCCGGCCGACAGCCCCGTGCGCAACCAGCGGAACGTGGCCATCTGCGACGCCTACGAGTTCGGCTCGTCGTTCAAGCCCGTGGTGGCGGCCCTGGCCCTGGAAGACGGCACCGTGCGGCCCGAGACCACCTTCGACTGCCACCAGGGCCGGTGGCGCATCGGCCGGCGCACCCTGAACGACGTCCACGCCTACGGGCTCCTGACGGTCAGCGACATCCTCTGCCATTCCAGCAACATCGGCATGGCGCAGGTCAGCATGGCGCTGGGCCTGGAGCGCCTCTACGCCGGCATCCGGCGCTTCGGCTTCGGCCGCCCCACCGGCATCGCACTCCCGGGCGAGTCCGGGGGCATCATGCGGCCGTTCCGCACGTGGAACGACTACAGCGTCGTGAGCGTCTCGTTCGGGCAGGAGCTGGCGGTGACCGCCCTCTCGCTCGTGCGCGCCTTCGCGGCGCTCGCCAACGGCGGGCGGCTCCCCCAGCCCCACATCGTCCGGTCCATCCGGCACACGACCACCGGCCGGGAGATCTACTCCGCCTCGGGCGCCCTCGGGGCCACGCACCCCGTCAGTGCCGCCACGTCCGGCCAGGTGCTGACGATGATGCGCCGGGTGGTCGAGGAGGGGACGGGCCGCCAGGCCATCAGCGCGGAGTATGCGCTGGCGGGCAAGACGGGCACCGCGCAACTGCTGACGGAAGACGGCCGCGGCTACAGCAACTCGCGCCATCTGTCCACGTTCGTTGCGGTCGGGCCGGTGCCCGACTGCCGCATCGCCGTGCTCGTCACGCTCAAGGCGCCGACCAGGCACGGCTACTACGGGGGCACCGTGGCGGGCCCCGCCGTGCGGAACATCTGCCTGCGCACGCTCAGGCACCTGCGCGTCCCGCCGAGCGAGCCCTCCCCCATCCTGGCCTTGGGAGCGCACCCATGACCCAGACGGCAGAGCCGCCCCGCGCAGTGAGGCTCAGCGACCTGCTGGCCGTCCTGCCCTCCATCCGCATCCGCCCCGCCGCAGACCCGGCGATCACGTCGCTGACGAACGACTCGCGGGCGGTCGGCCCGGGCGCCCTGTTCGTCGCGGTGCGGGGCACCAGGGCCGACGGGCACACGTTCATCCCGCAGGCCGTCGCGCAGGGCGCGGCCGCCGTCGTCTGCCAGGAGGCCCCCGCGGCGGCGCCCGAATGCCCGATCGTGATCGTCCAGGACGCCCGCCTGGCCCTCAGCGCGCTGGCCGACCGCTTCCACGGCTGCCCCACCGACACGCTGACGGTGACCGGCATCACGGGCACCGACGGCAAGACGAGCACGACCGAGATCCTGCGGGCCATCTTGAACACCGCCGGCCGCCCGGCGGGGTCCGTCGGCACGCTGGGCTACTGCATCGGCGGGCGGTGGACGGACTCCGACCTGACCACGCCCGACCCGATCGCGCTGCACGCGGCCTTCGCCCGGATGGCGGCCGCCGGCATGACGCACGCCTGCATGGAGGTCAGCAGCCACTCGCTGATCCAGCACCGCGTGGCGCACGTCGACTTCCGCGTGGCCGTGCTGACCAACATCACGCGCGACCACCTGGACACGCACGGCACGCGCGCGGACTACGCGCGCGCCAAGCGCATCCTGTTCGAGATGCTCGCGCCGGGCGCCGTCGCCGTCCTGCCCGCCGGCGGCGAGTTCACGGAGGACTTCCGGGCCTCCACCGCCGCCGAGGTGCTCACCTACGGCATGGACGGGCTGGCGGACGTGACCGGCCGGATCGTCTCGCTCGACATGCGCGGCATGGAGCTGGACGTGCGCACGCCGTTCGGCGCCTGCCGGGTGTGCACGCAACTGGTGGGCAGCTTCAACTGCCTGAACATCCTGGCGGCCGCCGCGGCGGCGTTCGCCCACGGGATCGACGGCGAGGCCGTCCGGGAGGCCCTGGCGGGCTTCCCCGGCGTGCCCGGCCGCCTGGAGCGCATCCACGTGCCCGGCCGCGCCGATCTGCCGGCCGTCTGCGTGGACTACGCCCACACGCCGGCCGCCCTCCAGAAGGTGCTCGGCGTGCTGCGCCCGCTGGTCGGCGGCCGGCTCGTCTGCCTGATCGGCTGCGGAGGCGACCGCGACACGACCAAGCGCCCGATCATGGGCGACACCGCCGCGTCCATGGCCGACGTGGCCGTGTTCACGGCCGACAACAGCCGCAGCGAACGCACCGAAGACATCATCGCCCAGATGGCCGCCGGCGTGCAGCGGCGCGACGCCGAAGTGCACGTCGAACCCGACCGCCGCCGCGCCATCCGGCTCGCCATCTCGCTGGCCGGCACGCCGGCCTC
Source organism: Candidatus Brocadiaceae bacterium (assembly GCA_012728835.1). NCBI lineage: Bacteria > Pseudomonadati > Planctomycetota > Candidatus Brocadiia > Candidatus Brocadiales > Candidatus Brocadiaceae > Candidatus Brocadiaceae bacterium. Next base: position 33,300 of record JAAYEJ010000011.1, read on the forward strand.
CATGGTCGCCCTGTGCGGCCGGGGCTGCGAACGCTACCAGAAGATGGCCGGCCTGAACATCCCGTTCGACGACCGGGAAGTCGCGCGCGACATCATGCAGAGCATGCCTGTGCGCCGCCGCTTGAGCGCCTGAGACCCCGCACGATGAGGAGCAGACGACTGGACAGCGCGGAGAACAGATCGGCCCGCTTCACCGCCGGCGAGATCGCGCACGCGTGCGCGGGCGAACTGGCGGCCGGCGACGCCGCAACGCCCGCCTGCGGGGTGGCCACCGACACGCGCCGCACCGTCCGGGGCCGTGCGTTCTTCGCCCTGGTGGGCGAGCGGTTCGACGGGCACGACTACCTGGGGCAGGCCGTCGCGGCCGGGGCCCGGGTCCTGGCCGTGCAGCATGTCCCCGACGGATGGCGGGCGCCGAAGGGCGTCGCCGTGGTGCGGGTCCGCCGCACGGCGTGCGCGCTGTTGGCGCTGGCGGGCCACTACCGCCGCTCGCTGCGCGCGCGGGTGGTCGCCATCACCGGCAGCTACGGCAAGTCCACCGTGAAGACCATGCTCGGGGCCATCCTCGCGCACGCCGGCCGGTGCACGGTCGCCCCGGCGAGCTTCAACAACCGCATCGGCGTGGCCCTCTCGCTGCTGTCCGCGCGCACGGACGACGATTACGTCGTCCTGGAGATGGGCACCAACCACCCGGGCGAGATCGACGAGCTGGCCGCCGCCGCCCGGCCGGACGTGGGCGTCGTGACCGCCATCGGGGAGGTCCACCTGGACGGCCTGGGCAGCCTGCAGGGCGTCGTGGAGGCCAAGGCCGAGCTGATCGGCCATCTGAACCCCGCCGGCACGCTCGTCCTGAACGCCGACGACCCGCGCTGCCTGTCCATGGCGCCCCGGTTCGCCGGGCGGATCGCCACCTACGGCACGCATCCGTCGGCGGACGTGGCGGTCACGAACGTCGATCGCGACGGGTCCGGATGGGCGTTCGAGGCGCTGGGCCGGCGCTGCCGGCTGGCCTCGGGGGCCTGCCACGACGTTCTGAACGCGGCCGGCGCCCTGTGTGCGGCCGCCGCGCTCGGGGTGCCCGCCGGCCAGGCGGCTCTGGCCGGCGTGGCCCGGCCGCCGATGCGCTACGAGCGGATCGAGCTGGCCGGCGTGACCTTCATCCGCGACTGCTACAACAGCAACCCGCCCGCCCTCCGGGCCGCCCTGCGCAGCTTCCTTCTGGAGCCCGCAATCGGCCGCCGGGCCGTCGTCTGCGGCGACATGCTCGAGCTGGGCCTGCACGCCGGCCGGCTGCACAGGGAGCTCGGGGCGGACCTGGCCGCCTCCGGCGCGGACATCGTGGCGGCGGTCGGGCAGATGGCCCTGGAGTTCGTGGCCGGCTGGTGCACGAAGGCCCGCCCCGGGCAGCGCGCGTTCCGCTTCGCCTCCGCCGAGGAGGCCTGGCTGCCCCTGTGGCGGCAACTGCGGCCGGGCGACATGGTCCTGCTGAAGGGCTCGCGCGCCCTGCACCTGGAGACGATCACGGACGCCATCGCCGCCCACCTGGCGCAGCGCAGAAAGGAGGCCGTCGCCTGATGCTCGCCCGACTGCTCAGCGAGTACTCCCGGGCCGGCGGCCCCGGCGTTCGGGCGGCCGCGGCGGCCCTCACCGCCCTGCTGATCTGCCTGGCCGCCGGGCAGCCCGTCATCGCCTGGCTGCGCGCGCGGAAGCTGGGCGAGAAGACGGAGAAGACGCCCATCGACGACCCGGCCCTGCGCGCGCGCATCGCCGCCAAGAGCGGCACCCCCACGATGGGCGGCGTGCTCATCCTCGGGGCGCTGGTCGTGTCGTGCGCCCTGTGGGCGGACCTCGCGGAGACGGGCGTCCTGGTCGCGCTTGGGACCGCGCTGGCCCTGGCCGTGCTGGGCGCCGTGGACGACCTGCAGAAGCTGCACGGGACGGGACGCGGCCTCTCGTCGCTCCGGAAGCTCTCCTGGCAGATCCTCATCGGGCTCGGCGCCGGCCTGGCACTGGCCGGACACGTGCGGGGCACGGCGGCGGCCGGCGCCCTGCTCTCGCCGCCCTGGGCGCTGCTGGGCCGGGCGGCCGTGCCGGCCCTGGCCGTCTGGGGCGCCGTCTTCGTGGCCGGCATGAGCAACGCGACGAACGTGACCGACGGCATGGACGGATTGCTGAGCGGGCTGGCGGCCCTGGCCTCGACGGCGCTGGCGGCCGGTTGCCTGATCGCGCACCGCGCGGGGATGGCCCAGGCGGCCGAGCCGGCCGTCTTCTGCGCCGCCATGGCGGGGGCGTGCGCGGGCTTCCTGTGCCACAACCGCCACCCTGCCCGCGTGTTCATGGGCGACACGGGCGCCCTGGCCATCGGGGGCGGGCTGGCCGCGGCCGCCGTGGCCGCCCGGCTGGAGGCACTGCTGCTGGTGGTCGGGGCCGTGTTCGTGATCGAGCTGACGTCCTCGGGGCTGCAGATCGCGTCCATCCGGCTTCTGCACCGGCGCGTGCTGCCGATCGCGCCGGTGCATCACGTGTTCCAGCGCCGGGGCGCGGCCGAGCCGCGCATCGTTCTGGGCTTCCACCTCTGCGGGTTGGCAGCCGCCCTGGCGGGGCTGGGCCTGCTCTGGTTCTGACTCTTGGGAGACGGGCACACGATGCACGACGCAGACGACATCGCGGCCGAAGCGGTCCAGGCCCGCCCGTCGGCGTTGCAGCTCCCGAGCGCGCGCATTGCGCTCCTGGCGATCGCGCTCTCCTGCTTCGGCCTCGTCATGGTGGCCAGCGTGGCCGGGGTCGACGGCCTGGTGACGGCCGCCCTGAAGCGCCTGATCGTGACCGCCCTGGCCCTGGGGGCCCTCGCAGTGGGCGCCTGCACGCCCTACCAGTGGTGGCGTCGCCACAACTGGCTGGTGCTGGCCGCGAGCGGCGCGCTGCTGGTCCTCGTGTTCGTGCCGGGCCTGGGCATGACGCTCAACGGCGCCCGCCGGTGGCTGAACCTGGGGCTGCCGGTCGGCTGCCAGCCGTCCGAGTTCGCCAAGCCGGCCCTCTGCATCTGGGTGGCCGCCTACTGCGAACGCAACGCGCATCGCATGCGCCACGCCATCTACGGCTTCCTGCTGCCCATGGCGGTCGTGGGCGCCACCACCCTGCTGATCCTGGCCGAGCCGGACTTCGGCACCGCCGCGCTGGCGGGCGCCGTCTGCACGACCGTTCTGCTCGTGTTCGGGATGCGTCCGGTCTTCCTGCTCATGGCGCTGGCCGCCGCGATGCCCTTCCTGCAGAAGCTCATCTTCGAGGTGCCCTACCGCTACCAGAGGATCGTGGCGTTCATGGACCCGTGGAGCGACCCCCGGGGCAGCGGATACCAGCTCATCCAGTCCAAGATCGCCGTCGGCTCCGGCGGCCTCTGGGGCCGGGGCCTCGGGGCCGGGCTGCAGAAGGCCGGGTTCCTGCCGGGGGCGGACAACGACTTCATCTTCAGCGTGGTGGCCGAGGAACTCGGGCTGGTCGGCAGCCTGGCCGTCATCTGCCTGCTGGCGGGGCTGCTCTGGGAATGCTCGAAGGTCATCCTGCGCGCCCGCGACCCCTTCGGGTTCGCCCTGGCGCTGGGGCTGTCGTGGCTGCTGGGCATGCAGGCGGCCGCGCACATCGCCGTCGTCACAGGGACGGTGCCCACGAAGGGACTGAGCCTGCCGTTCGTGAGCGCCGGCGGCTCGTCGCTGATCGCCAGCATGGCGGCCGCCGGCATCCTGGTGAGCATCGCCCGCTCGCAGGAAGCCCCGGGACGCCATCCGCTGGCGGCCTGGTCCGAGGACGTGCCCCTCTACGAACGGGCCGTGCGCCGCGCGCTCGGCGGCCTCGGCGGCGTCTGCCCCCAACCGCTGGCCCGGTTCCTCGAGACCGCAGAGGTGCGCTGAGATGACGACCATCCCCCGTGCCGATGGCCTGCGCGTCCTGTTCGCCGGCGGCGGCACCGGCGGCCACCTGATGCCGGGGGCCGCCACGGCCCGGGCGCTGCAGGAGCTGGTGCCGGGGGCCGCCTCGCTGTTCCAGATGACCCACCGCAGCGCGGAGCGTTCCTGCCTGCCCGCGCTGGCCGGCTGTCGCACCGCCCGCATGGGCGACCTGCGATGGGCCGGGCCGGCCGGCAAGGTCCTCTGGCCTGCGCGCGCCGGGGCGGCGCTCTCGCGAACGCTCGACGTGCTGCGCGGCTTTCGGCCGCACGTCGTCGTCGGCCTGGGAGGCGTCAACTCCGTCCTGCCCGTGCTCGTCGCACGCACCCTGGGCATGCGCACGGCCGTCCTTGAATCGAACGCCCTGCCCGGCCGGGCCGTGCGTGCACTGGCGCCCGTCTGCGACTGCGTGCTGCTGCACTGGCCGCAGGCGGCCGCCGGCTTGCGCGCGCGCCGCACGGTGCTGACGGGCAGCCCGGTGCGCCCCGAGGTCCTGGCCGGCGACCGCCGGGCGGCCCGGCGGCGCCTGGGCCTCTGCCCGCTCCGACCCACGCTGCTGGCCATGGGCGGCTCGCAGGGCGCCCTGGCGCTCAACGAGGCCCTGCTGAGCGCGCTGGGGCTCGTGCGCGCGGGCGGCGCGGACGTGCAGGTGCTCCACCTGACCGGCGCGGGCCTGCTGAACGGCACCCGGGAGCGCGCCGCACGGATGGGCCTGACCGGCTACCGCGCCGTCGGGTTCATGGAGCGCATGGCCGATGCCTACGCGGCGGCGGACGTCGTACTGGCGCGCGCCGGCGGATCGACGCTGGCGGAACTGACCGCGCTGGGCCTGCCGGCCATCCTGGTGCCCTACCCCTACGCCACGGACGGGCATCAGGTCGCCAACGCCGAGGCGGCGGCGGCAGCCGGGGCGGCCGTCGTCATCCCGCAGTCCGCGCTGACCGCGCAGTCGCTGGCGGACGCCATTCTGGCCCTGGTCCGAGACGATGCGCGCCGCGGCCGCATGGCCGCATGCGCGCGGCGGATCGGCCGGCCCCGGGCTGCCCGCGCCGCGGCGCTGCACCTGGCCGCACTGGCGGGCGTCGCCCCGCAGGCACGGCCCATCCGGCCGTCAGACGACACAACCATCCACAGACCACTGATCGCAGCCTGAAGGAGACAGAATCGATGAAATGGGAGGGAGGAGGCACGCCCAACATGACGAACGAGCACTGGCACTTCATCGGCATCCTGGGGACGGGCATGCGGGGCATGGCGACCTACGCGGCCGAGTGCGGCGCCCGGATCACCGGCTCGGACGTCCACCCGGCCCCCGCCGCGCAGGCCCTGGCCCGCTGCGGCATCCGCGTCAGCCTGCAGCAGGAGGGCCGCTCGCTGGAGCCGGACACGAACCTGGTCGTCGTCAGCCAGGCCATCGCCGACGACAACCCGGAACTCGTCGAGGCCCGGCGTCGGGGCCTGGAAGTCGTGCGGTACCCGGAGATGCTCGGGCGCCTGATGGAACGCCAGACGGGCATCGCCGTGGCCGGCACGCACGGCAAGAGCACCACCTCGTCCATGATCGCCTACATCCTGCAGCAGGCCGGGCTGGACCCCAGTTACGTGATCGGGGCGGACGTGCCTCAGCTCGGCGGCGGGGCGCATTACGGCTCCGGCCCGCACATGGTGGCGGAGGCCTGCGAGTACAAGCGGTCCTTCCTGTGCCTGGCGCCGAAGATTGCCGTCATCACCAACGTCGACGCCGACCATCTGGACTACTACTACGACATGTGGGACATCCGGGAGGCCTTCGCGGCCTTCGCGGGCTCGGTCGGCGGGGACGGCTCTCTGGTCGTCAACGCCGACGACAAGAACGCCAGCGCCATCGCCCGGGAGATGGGCGGCCGCCCCATCACGTACGGCATCAATGATAAGAAGGCGACCTACCGGGCCGAACGCCTCTGGCGCGCCAAGGTTCACAGCAACTTCGACCTCGTCTGCCGCGGCAAGCGCATCGACCGGTTCGCCCTGCGGCTCTACGGCACCCACAACGTCTCCAACGCCCTGGCCGCCATCGCCGTCTGCCACCAGGCCGGCGTGGACTTCCCGGTCATCAAGGACGCGCTGGAGGGGTTCGAGGGCGTCGCCCGGCGCCTCCAGTTGCTCGGCACCCCCTGGAACGTGCCGGTGATCAGCGACTACGCCCACCACCCGAAGGAGATCATGGCCAGCGTCGCGGCCACCCACCAGCGGTTCCCCAAACAGCGCGTGTTCGTCGTCTTTCAGCCGCATCAGTTCTCGCGCACGCGCAAGATGCTGGCCGAACTGGCCGAGTCCTTCCGCTCCTGCTGGGTGACGTACGTCTGCGACATCTACGGAGCGCGCGACTCCAGCGCCGACCGCGCGTCCGTCAGCGCACTGGACCTGGTACGGCAGATGAACCACACGGGGCTGCTGGCCCACTACGTGCCCGAGTTCCGCGACGTCGAGCAGATCATCGTCGCCGACGTGGTCCCCGACGACATCGTCCTGGTCATGGGGGCAGGCGACGTCTTCCAGGTCGCCCACAACATCATCCCGCGCATCGAGGAGAAGGGCCGCCGCCAGATCGCGGCCTGATCGACATGGCACGGACGCCGGCACTGCACGCTCTGACCACGTTCCGCATCGGGGGAACCCCGGTGCACTACTACCGGCCGCGCACGCTCGAGGACCTGCGGGCGGCGCTGGACGACTGCCGTCGCCGCCGTCTCCCCTGGCGTCCGCTCGGAGGCGGCTCCAACGTGCTGGTCGACGAGGGCCCCCTGCCGTTCGCCGTGATCCACGTCCTCCGGCCGGGCTTCGCCCGATTCGACCGACTCGGCCCGGACCTGGTGCGCGTCGGGGCCGGCATGCTGACCGCCCGGCTGCTGGCGCGCTGCCGCCGGGACGGCCTGGGCGGCCTGGAGTTCCTGGCCGGCCTGCCCGGCACCGTCGGCGGGGCCGTGCGCGGCAACGCCGGAGCCTGGGGCTCCGAGACGGCCGACGTGCTGGCGCGCGTGCAGCTCGTGCACCCGGACGGAGCGGCCGAGTGGCGCCCCGGCGCGTCGCTTCGCCGCGGCTACCGCTGCATGGACGTCGGCGGCGCCATCGTGACGGCCGTCGAGCTGAACGTCCGCCCCTGCGCGCCGGAACAGGTGCGCCGGATCGCCGACGAGTACCTGCGCAGACGCACGGAGCGGCAGCCGGGCGGCGCCCCCAGCGCCGGGTGCATCTTCAGGAACCCCGAGGGCGACTCCGCCGGCCGCCTGCTGGACCTCTGCGGGCTGAAAGGCCGGCGCGCCGGCGACGCCGAGGTCTCCGATCGACACGCCAACTTCATCCTGAACCGCGGCCAGGCCACCGCCTCCGACGTTCTGGCACTCATCGGCACGATGCGTCAAGCCGTCCGCAGCCGTTTCCGCCTGGAACTCGAGATGGAGGTCGAACACTGGGCCGGCGAGCCGATCGCCGCCTGAGTGGCCGGATCTGACGCCAGCCGGAGAAGAACAATGAACAGACAACAGAGACTGCGGGTGGCCGTCCTGATGGGCGGCCCCGGCGGCGAACGCGCCGTGTCCCTGAAGAGCGGCCGGGCCGTGGCCGACGCCCTGCAGCGACGGGGCCACGCCGTCCTGAGCTACGACGTCACAGGCCGCGCACTGCCCGGCCTGGCCGAACTCCAGCCGGACGTGGCCTTCCTGGCGCTGCACGGCGCCTTCGGCGAGGACGGAACCGTCCAGCAGATGCTCGACGAACTCGGGATCCCCTACACGGGAAGCGGCCCGGAGGCCAGCCGGATCGCGATGGACAAGGTCGCGGCCAAGCAGGCGTTCCGGCGCAGTGCCATCCCCACGCCCGAGTACCTGGTCCTCGAGCCCGACGCGTCGGTGCGCGCGGCGCAGACGGCCGTCGAGGAACTGGGCTACCCCGTCGTGTGCAAGCCCGCCGCGGGCGGGTCCAGCCTGGGGGTGAGCATCGTGCGCCATCCGAACGAGCTGGCCGCGGCCGTCGACGAGGCGCGGCCCCACGGGGGCACCATCCTGATCGAACGCTACGTCCGGGGCCGGGAGTTCACCGTGGGCATCCTCGAAGGAGAGGCGCTGCCCATGATCGAGCTCGTGGTCCGGCGGCCCTTCTTCGACTACAGCGCAAAGTATGAGGACGAGGGGACGCACTACGTCTGCCCCGTCGCCCTGCTTCCGACTCTCTACCGCAAGGCGTGCCGGGCCTCGGTCGATGCCTATGAGGCCCTCGGCTGCCGGCACATGGCCCGCGTGGACCTGCTCCACGGCTACGACGGCTCGCTGACCGTGCTGGAACTGAACAGCATCCCGGGCCTGACGCCCCGGAGCCTGCTGCCGATGGCCGCAGAGCACGCGGGCATCGAGTTCCCCGACCTGTGCGAGACGATCGTGCGGGCGGCGCTGCGCGACGCCGCCGTCCGGGCGCCCCGTCGTCTCTCGGCCTGAGGCGGATCGAGCCATGGCGAAGAAGGCACGAGCCAAGAAGAGCAAGGCCGCGAAGTCCCGGAGCGGGCCGGCCTTTGTGCTCCAACTCCTGTGGAAAACCGCCGTGGGGCTGCTCGTGCTGGCCGGGCTGGCGGCCGGCGGGTGGTTCGGCGTTCGGACGGCGTGGGGCGCACTGGCCGAGCGGCCCGAGTTCCAGATCGCGGGGTTCGACCTCGACGACTGCCCGCCCTGGGTGCGCGGGGCTGCGATGGGCCGGCAGCTCCGTGAGGCGCTGCGCGGCGAGCCCTGTGGGCGGTCGGTCCTGGACCCGGAGGTCGCCGAACTGGTCGCCGCGCGACTGGGCGCAAGCCCGTGGGTCCTCCGCGTCGACGCGGTCCGGCGGCGCATGCCCGACCGCCTGCACATCGCTCTGACATTCCGCAAACCCGCCGGCATCGTGTGGCTGAACGCCAAGCGCTACATGGTCGACCGGGACGGGCACTGGCTGCCGGACGACCTCTTCCAGCAGCCGGCCGAATGGGCCGACGTGCAGCTGCCCGTCATCGAGGACCGGCGGTTCAGCCAACACCCCTGCTGGAACGCACCGTGGAACGGGCCCCGGTTCGCCGTGGGTGCCCGCCTCACGGACTTCTTCCTCCACAACGGCCTCCTGGAGCGGCTCCACGTCTCCACGATCGACGTCGCCGGCGTCGGCCGCGGCGCGTCCCAGCCCGACATCGTCCTGATCGTTCCGTGGACGCGGGACGACGGCACACCGGCCGAGACCAGGGTGCTCTGGGGGCAGTCGACGCAGTACCAGGGGCTGGACGGAGTCGAGGCGCCCCTGCTGGCGACCTCCGACCAGGAAAAGCTCCACAAACTGCTGGCGCAGGTGGCCGTGCGGCCCGGGTTGAGGCACCTGGCGCACGTCGACCTGCAATACCGGGGGCAGGCGGCCTTCCTCCCGGCCGAATGACCGCCGCGCACGGTGCATGTGACCTCCTTCGCCTCCCCCCCGCCGGCGGGCGCGTTCCGCGCACGGCGCCGGTTGGCCGGCCGCGGCCGCCGGGCGGCAAGCGTCCGTGCACGTGCCCGTGCCGCCCCGCCGGGCACCGGCGCCGCCACACGGCTGGAGGGGCACGCTCGGTCGTGCCCGCCTCCGTCGCCTTCGCCGACACGCGCCCGCCGTCGCCGGACGACCCGGAGGCCGGATGCCCCCGGCACTGCCGGCGAGACGCCGGCGCTACCAACTGGACGGGCGCACGCCCCCATGCAGAAGAAGTGTCCAGCACGGAACCCCGTGCCATATCTTGACAGTGCGTAACAATTTGCGGTATAAGAATTTCCCTCACACCTGCGGCGGGCCGGCGAGGCATCCTGCATTGCATCGTGCCCACGGCCTTGCGTATAATGCCGCTCGGTTGACTTTGTGGACGTCGCGGGAAGACTGGCTTCCGAGAGACCTGCGGACAGGCACCGGCCCCGACCATGCACGGCAAACTGATACCGCTCAAAGGCGCCGAGCACACCGAGGTCATTGAGTTGAGCACCGAATGCCCCGTGGTGTTCGGCCGCGGCGAGTCCTGCACGGTGCGCCTGAGCCAGGGCAGCGTCTCCCGCCGTCACTGCCGGATCGCCCACAAGCAGGGGTTCTTCACCGTCGAGGACCTCGAGAGCAGCAACGGCACGTGGGTCAATGACCACCGGGTCCGCAAGGCCCTCCTGTTCCACCACGATCGCATTGCGATCGGCGACGCCGAGTTCCGCTTCGTGCTCGAAGACACGCCCCGCCAGGACGAGGCGGTGATCCTGACCGGCGACACCGACACACCGCCCTTCGGAACCGAGGTCCGGGCGCCCGCCGGGCCGGCTGCCTCGGGCTCGCCCCTCGGCAAAGGAACCGGCGGCGACGACCCGTCCATCGAGGAAGACATCGAGCGCCATCTGTCGGCCGTCTGCCGGGTGATCGACAGCGTCGCCGAGGAACGCAACCTCGACCGCCTGTTCGCCGCCATCATGGACAACGTCATGGAGGTCATGGGCGCGGACCGCGGCTACCTGATCGCGGCCCGGGAACTCAACGGCGTCCTGATCCCTCTGCTGTGCCGCTACAGGGAGGGCCTTCCGGCGGCGGCGCGCAACAGCTTCAGCCGCAGCATCGTCGTCGAATGCCACGCCACGGGCGACTCGATCCTGCGGTCGGCACCGGCGGACCGCGTCGACGCCAGCCTGAGCGTCGTCTCCCAGGGGATCCGCAGCGTCCTGTGCTCCCCCATGCGGGACGGCGAAGGAGCGGTCGGCTTCCTCTACGTCGACAACGTCGTCGGCTCCCGGGAGTTCACCGAACGCGACCTGAAGGTGCTGGCGGCCATCGGCAACCAGGCGGGCATCGCCGTCCGACGCGCCCAGCTCGCCCACCAGGTCGAGACCGTCTTCGGCGACGTCATGCGGTCGGTCCTCCGCCTTGTCGAGTTCAGGGACAGCTACACCTGCGGGCACTGCGAGCGCGTGACGGCCCTGGCCCTGTGCATCGGCGGGCTGATGCCCGAAAGCCGCCCCGACCGCCGCACCATCGAGATCGCCGGCATGCTGCACGACGTGGGCAAGCTGGCCGTCCAGCTCGACGTCCTGCAGAAGCCCGACAGCCTCACGGAGTCCGAGTACGAGACCGTCAAGCAGCACCCCGCCGCCGGGGCGGCCATCCTGAGCAGCGTCGACAACGCGGCCGAGATCGCCAGCGCGATCCGCCACCACCACGAACGCTGGGACGGCACCGGCTACCCGGACGGGCTGGCCGGGGAGGACATCCCGCTGGTGGCACGCCTCCTGGCCCTCGCCGACGCCTTCGACTCGATGGCGACCGAACGCCCCTACAAGTCCGCGCTGCCCCCCGAGAAGATCCTCGGCGAACTGGACGAGGGCGCCGGCACGCAGTTCGACCCCCACCTGGTCCGTCTGGTCATGGACGCGCTGCGCACCGGGGACGCCTTCCGGGAGGAGATTCAGAGCATCTACCGCGACGAAGGCGGCATGGACCGGCTCGACGACCTGTTCCGCCGCCCGCGCCCGTCCGGGAGGCAGCGGCCCCTGGTGGACGCTTGAGGACATGACCCCTGCGAGCCCGACAGACGGCCCTGCACGCAGACCGGCCGGGGCCCTGCCGGCCCTGAGTTGCATCCTGGCCCTGCTGACCACCGGCTGCCCGCTCTTCCGACCTCGCCCCGCGCCCCCGCCGCTGCCTCCCGGCGAAGTCGTCCGCGCGGTGCGCGCCCTGAGCGAGGGGTTCCATACCGTCACCGACGGCGACATCTCCCTGTCCATCCGCACCGTCGACGAGGCCGGACGGGCCCGGCGCCTGCCCACGCTCGGCGGGGCGCTGGCATTCGACGCGCGCCTGCCCGCGCTCTGGCTCCTCACCGAGAAGCTCACGCGCACGGTCTTCCTGCTCAAGGCCGCCGGCCCCCGCTTCTGGCTCGTCTGCTATTCGACCAACGAACTCGTCACCGGCACGGAGATCGCCTACCGCAAGCTCCCTCAACTCCTGCGCCCGGACGAGGTGCGGAGCTACTTCGCCGGCCCCGAGCAGCTCGGCATCTCCTGGCCCACCGCCGAGATGGTCCTCGAACCGGCCGACTACCGCTTCGACGTCCGCGTGCTCGGCGTCCTTCGCCGGCAGGTCTTCGTGGACCGCCGACGCCTTGTGCTCAGCGGCATCCGGCGCTACGATGCGCTCGGAAGGGTGGAAACGGACCTGCGGATGGACCGCTACCGGCCGGCCGGAGACGGCCTGTTCCCCAGGCGCCTCTGGCTCGACCGGCCCCTCAACGGGGTGACCATCGAGCTGCACCTGGGCGACCCGAAGCCGAACAAGCCCCTGCCCGAGGCGACCTTCGCACCGCCGCCCCTGCTCCCGGGCTGGCGGCTGATCGACCTGGACGTGGAAGACCCGTCCGCCATCGAGTTCTTCAGGGCAGACTGAATGCACCAGGAACCAACCCCGCAGGACGGCCGCGAGGCGGCGGCCCCCTACCGTCGCCTCTACGACACGCTCTGCGCATGGAGCCTCGCGGCCGACGCCGCACGCACGGCCGAACCGGCCGCCGTGAGCGCCGATGCGCCGGAACTGGTGCGTTTCTGGCAGCGGGTCGGCGCCGTGCCGCGCACCGCATCCGCCGCACGCGGCGCCCACGTCGCACGCACGCTGGCCGACGGCCTCGGGCGGGCCACCGGGGACGGCACGGCGCGCGTCTGCGCCCTGCTGGGCCGGTTCTGTGCGGAGACCGACGGCGTCTGCCGGCGCCTGCCCCTGTGCGACGAGTGCCCCCTGCGCGAGCAGTGCCGCCAGCCCGGCCGGCGCCCGACGATGACCGACCTGCCGCCGGAGGCCCGCCCGCGTGAACGCCTGCTGGCCTGCGGCGAAGCCCACCTGAGCGACGTGGAGCTGCTGGCCATCATCATCCGCGGCGGCTCCTCGAAGGCAACGGCCCTGGACCTGGCCGCGCGCCTTATGCGCGAGTTCGGCACCTTCCGCGGGCTGGCCGCCTGCTCCCCGGCCGAGCTGATGCGCGTGCACGGCATCGGCCCGGCCAAGGCCGCCCAGATCCGCGCCGCCCTGGCCATCGCGCGGCGCTACGCCGGCGACCGCCTGCCCGCCGGCCGGGCCATCGGCGGCAGCGAGTCCCTCTTCCGCTACATGCGCGAGAAGATGTTCGGCCTCGACCGGGAGCACTTCTGCGTCCTCCTGCTCGACACGAAGAACCAGATCCTGCGCGAGGAGACCGTCTCGATCGGCTCGCTGAACGAGAGCGTCGTCCACCCGCGCGAGGTCTTCAAGACCGCCATCCGCCAGAGCGCCTCCGCCGTCGTCTTCGTACACAACCACCCCAGCGGCAATCCCGAGCCGAGCATGCAGGACCGCCGCCTCACCGACCGGCTCTGCGAGGCCGGCCGCCTCGTGGGCATCCGCGTGCTCGACCACATGATCATCGGACGCGACACCTACTTCAGCTTCGCCGAGCAGGGGCTGCTGGCTCCCGCCGGACAGTGACCGCTCGGACAGGGACCCATGGACAAGCACAGACTCCTCCGGGCCGTCTACGAGGCCGTCGACTGGTCCCGGCTCTACAATGACCACCCCGACGTCACGCGCCAGGATGTCGACGCCCTCTTCCGCGAACTGGGTGCGCATCCGGCCGTCGCCCCCGAACCGGCCGCCTCCGAGCAGGCCTCCGGGGCGGCCCTTGGGAAGGAAGCGCATCTGTTCACCGACGGCGCCTCGCGTGGGAACCCCGGCCCGGCCGGCATCGGCATGGTCCTGAAGACGCCCGACGGCCGGACGGCCGCCGCCTGGGGCGAGCCCATCGGCCGGACCACCAACAACGTGGCCGAGTACAGGGCGGTGATCGCGGGCCTGCGCCGGGCGCTCGAACTCGGGGTCGCCCGCGTTCACCTGTTCAGCGACAGCGAACTGCTCGTGCGCCAGCTCCAGGGCACCTACCGGGTCAGGAACGCGCGTCTGCGCCCGCTCTACGACGAGGCGACCGCCCTGCTTGGGCGCTTCGCCGCCTGGACGGTCCGCCACGTGCCGCGCGAAGAGAACTCCGAGGCGGACGCCCTGGCCACCCGAGGCGCCGGCGCCAACCGGGCATAGGCGCCGGGCGGCCGGCCGGGCACGGACGATTGCTTTGAACGGCCCGGCCGGATCGGGTACGATTGGGCCTCCTGAACACACCCCCGGAAAGCACGCCATGGCCAAGCCCCGACTGAACCTGCAGCAGCTCGTCCTGGGCCTTCAGAACTACTGGGCGGACTACGGCTGCGCCATCGTCCACCCTTACGACGTGGAGAAGGGCGCCGGGACGTTCCACCCGGCCACCTTCCTGCGGTCGCTGGGGCCGGAGCCCTGGCGGGCCGCCTACGTGGAGCCCTCGCGCCGCCCGACCGACGGCCGCTACGGCGACAACCCGAACCGCGTCCAGCGGTTCTACCAGTTCCAGGTCATCGTCAAGCCCGCCCCGGACGACTCCCAGGATATCTACCTGGAGAGCCTCCGCCGCCTGGGCATCGACCTGGCCGCGCACGACGTGCGGTTCGTCGAGGACGACTGGGAATCGCCCACGCTCGGGGCGAGCGGGCTGGGCTGGCAGGTCTGGATCGACGGCCTGGAGATCACGCAGTTCACCTACTTCCAGCGCGTCGGCGGCATCGACCTGGACCCCGTCTCCCTGGAGCTGACCTACGGCATCGAGCGGATCGGCATGTTCCTGCAGGACGTGCCGGACGTCTTCCGTCTCGAATGGGCGCCCGGCCTCCTCTACGGCGAGATGCACCACGAGGACGAGGTGCAGTTCAGCCGCTACAACTTCGACGTGGCCGACACGGACATGCTCTTTCGGCTCTTCGACGTCCACGAGGCCGAATGCCGCCGCTGCCTGGCCGAAGACCTGCCGCTGCCGGCGGTCGACCAGATGATGAAGTGCAGCCACACGTTCAACCTGCTGGACGCACGTGGCGCCGTCAGCGTGGCCGAACGCACGAGCTACATCAAGCGGGTGCGCGACCTGGCCTCGGCCATCGCCCGCGGCTACGTGGCGCTGCGCGAACGCCTCGGCCATCCCCTGCTGCCGCCCGGAGCGCACGGACCGTGCGCAGGTTGACTTCCCCGGCGGGCGGACGTATAGTCGGCTGTGCACCCGGGGGCCCATAGCTCAATCGGCAGAGCAGCGGACTCATAATCCGCGGGTTACAGGTTCGAGTCCTGTTGGGCCCACCAGCCGCACCCGGCCCCCCGCCACCGCGTGCGCCTCGCCGTCGCAGCGGCGCCCCCGCCCTGCAGCGGCCCGTCGGGGCGGCTTGACGCCTTCTTCGGACGTGGGCTACACTGGGGGGACAGGCCCGGCTCACGGAAGGCGGGGGGGGACCATGGCTCTCAGGGACGAACTCATCCGGCAGGGCCGCATGCTGTTCCGGTGGCGCACCTATCTGCCCCTGCTGTTCGTGCCGGTCTTCCTCGTCGGGCTGGGCAGCGCGGAGCGGCTGGAACGGGCCGCCGGCGACGCGGTCGACGACGTCTACGACTGGGCCTGCGTCGCCATCTCGCTGGTCGGGCTCGGGTGGCGAGCGTTCGTGTCCGGCACGGTTCCGCATGGAACGTCGGGCCGCAACACAAGGCGTCAGAAGGCGGCCGTCCTGAACACGTCGGGCGCCTACTCGGTCGTGCGCCATCCGCTGTACCTGGGGAACTTCCTGGTCTTTCTGGGCGTGCTGATGTCGCCGGGCGTCCCGTGGCTCGTTCTGGTGGGATGCCTGAGCTACATGGCCTATTACGAGCGGATCATGCTGGTCGAGGAGGAGTACCTGGGCGAGGTGTTCGGGACGGCGTACCGGGTGTGGTCGGACGCCACGCCCGCGTTTTTGCCTCGATGGTCGAACTGGCGGCCCCCCGAGCTTCCGTTCTGCGCCAGGGCCGCATTGAAGAAGGAGTATGCCACCTTGCTGGGGGTGGCCGTCACGTTCGCGGTGCTGGACCACGTCGAGGACTGGCTGGCAGGCGTGCCGGTGACCCTGGAGAGGGACACGGTGGTGCCCGCGCTCATCGTCACGGCCTTCTGTCTGCTGGTTCGCCTGCTTCACAAGCACACTCGGGCGCTGCACGTCCCGGCACGGTGACCGGGACGGTCGGAGGGCGGGGGCCGGCCCGGTGCGGTCGGTAGCGGACCGATCGCCGGGAGGCGAGGCCCTCTTTGCGGAAGACACACTCAGAGGAGCAGTGTGCCATGCGGAAGTACCGATGCACGGTCTGCAACTACGTCTACGATCCGGAACTGGGCGATCCGACACAGGACATCTCGGCGGGGACGCCGTTTGAAGAGCTTCCGGACGACTGGACCTGCCCGGACTGCGGCGTGGGCAAGGACATGTTCGAGCCGGGAGACGAGTGACGGGACGCCGGGCAGGCTCCGGCGCCTTGTGCATAGCGACGCCCGGCGGGGCGTCGATCCCCCGAAAAGGAAGCGGGCGGGCCGATGCACGGGCCCGCCCGTACTGCACGCGGTTTCAGCACCGCGCGCCACCACCAGACCGGCGCCACAAGGCGCCGCTGCCCTTGGGAAGGGCAAGCCATGCCTCCCCGCGGATGTCACAGGTGACCGTGGCTGGCACGCCCACGGGGTCGGCCTGACCGGAAGGCGAAAGGACGATTACTGACCAGAACTACGCCTCGAAAGATCGCTCTCTCCGGCCACGCCTCACCTCGCGTTACCGCGTTACCTGTACCATACCCCACCGGCGGCCTCCTGGCAAGCAGGAAATCCCCGATCTGCCTACGCACGGACCGCCGGCACTTGCGCCGCCGGCACCTGGGAGCATAATGGACGGTCCGGCGGCGGCGGGTGCCGCACGGGACAGGGCGTCTTCCACCGGAGGAGCGGCGGACCATGGGTTACGCGGTGATCATGCACGTCAACTACTGCGAGCAGGGCCAGACGGTCGAGGAAATCTGCCGGAGGGCCGCCGGATGGGGCTTCGACGGCGTGGAGTTCCGCAGTCGGAGGGACTCGGTCGACGAGACGCCCGAGCAGTACATGGACCAGATCGAGGCGGGCGTGGAGGCGTCGGGACTCCGACAGGTGGTCTTCGGGTCGCCCGGACCGGCGCTGATCAAGCCGGACGCCGCCGAGCGCGCCCGGGAGGTCGAGACGGCGATCGCCTTCTATCGCCAGGCGTCCCAGCGGTTCGGCGTCCGCACCTGCAATCTGGTCACCGGCTGGCTCGGCATCGGCGAACCGGTCACGGAGGACCACTGGAAGTGGCAGGTCGAGGGCTGCCGCCGGCTGGCGGACGGCCTGCAGGACGTCGACATCCGCTTCGGCTTCGAGACGCATCGCGGCTACGTCCATGACAAGATCGAGTCGACCCGCCGGCTGGTGGAAGACGTCGATCGGCCCTCGATCGGCGCCAACCTGGACTACGGCAACATGGTCGGCCAGGAGGACCGGCCGACGCTCGAAGAGGCGATCAGGGCGTTCGGCACGAAGCTCCACTACGTGCACCTGAAGAACTCCGCGCCCATCCGGCGCGCCCAGGCGCGCGTCTCCACGTCCCTGGGCGAGGGCGAGATCAACAACCGGGAGTTCGTGCGCCTTCTGAGGCAGACCGGCTTCACCGGCCCGATCTGCGTGGAGGCCCCGCGAGCCGGCGACCGCGAGTGGTTCGCCCAGCAGGACCTCGCCTACATCCGGGCCGTCCTGCGTGATCTGGGCGCCTGAGACGGGACGGCGGCGCACCAGCGCCGCAGAGGAGGATGACGATGCACTGGATGGTCTGTGCGGCAGCGGTTGTCTGGCTGATGGCGGCGGGGGCGAGCGAGGACTTGGCCCCCTGGAAATCGAACACGCATCCCTCTGATGCGGCCATGAGCCACGTCGAGGACGTCGCCGGCGCGCGGCACGAGTACGCCATCACCCAGGGCGGGACGATGGACGGCGAGAACTGCCGCCTGCCCTACGGCGTCTGGGAGGGGCTGATCCGGCACTGGGAGTCCAACCGCTCCGTGCGCATCGAGAACGTGGGGCAGACGGACGTCGTCAACCCCTGGCTCTCGAACGCCCGCAACAACTTCCGGAACCTCCAGGAAATCGCCCACGCCCCCCTGGAGCCGGGCATGAGCGACCGGGAGAGGGCGATCGCGATCTGGTACCAGCAGATCACGAACCGCTACCACTGGCAGGGCGACAACAACGAACTGGGGGACCCCGTCCGCGTCTTCAACGTCTACGGGCACAACACCTGCGGGAACGACAGCATCGCGCTGGCCGGCCTCTGGCAGGCGGCCGGCCTGAGGGTCGCCCCCGCCCGCCCGCTCACGCACTGCATCTCCCAGGTCTTCTTCGACGGCCGCTGGAACCTGCTCGACGGCGACATGCAGGGGTTCTACCTTCTGCGCGACAACGAGACGATCGCCAGCGAACAGGACCTGGTGCATGACCACGACCTGGTCAAACGGACCCACACGGCGGGCATTCTGCACGCGAACTCCCGTTCGCAGGACGAGAGCCAGGCGTCCATCTTCGTCTACGAAGGAGAGGCCAAGGGCACACGCAACAGCCGCCGGGACACGACCATGGACATGACGCTCCGCCCGGGCGAGGCGCTCACCTACCGCTGGGGCCACACCGAGCCGATCAAGTACCACGGCGTCAGCACGCCGCGCTTCCCGACCGCAATACAGAACGGCCTGTGGGAGTATCGGCCGGACCTTTTCGGGGACGTCTGGCGTAGCGGCGCCCGGACGGTCGAGAGGATCCGGAACACCGCGGACGGCCTGGCCGCCGAGCCGGGAACGGTCGGGACGATCCTCTGGCGTATGGCCGCCCCGTATCCCTTCGTCGGCGGCCGCTACGAGGTCGAGGGGAACGACGTGCGGGTGGCGGTCTCGACCGACGGCGAGCAGTGGCGGGACATGACCACGGGGATCCTCGACTACCAGTTCCCGTCCGAGCACGGGCCATACCACCAGTACTTCCTGCGCTGCCGCCTGGAAGGCGACGCGCGCCTGAAGTCCTTCGCCGTCATCAACGACATCCAGACGGCCCTGCCGGGCATGCCCGGGATGGTCGTGGGCGAGAACCGGTTCGTCTACACCGACGAGACCCCGGGCGAGCGCCGGGTACGCATCACGCACGGATGGGTCGAGCGCTCGGCCGGCCACCCGCCCGTCGCTCCCGCCGCCGCCGTCTTCCCCCCCGACGGAGCCGAGGTGAACGGCACGGACATCACCTTCCGCTGGCAGCCCGCCGCGGACCCGGACGGCGAGGCGATCGCCGACTACCACTGGGAACTGTCCGACCGGCCGGACATGCGCTGGCCGCTCTCGCCGAACTTCCGCAAGCTGATCTCGCGCACGCCCGACCGCGGCCACGCGCAGTACTCGCTCCCCTGCGTCGGCCTGTTGGCACCCGGACGCCCCTATTACTGGCGCGTGCGTGCACGGAGCGCGCAGGGTCTCTGGGGGCCCTGGAGCGAGACGTGGAGCTTCGTCAGCCACGCGCCGACGCCGCCGATCGCCGTAGCGCTCGATGTCGACGAGACGACGGGCGTCGGCACGCTCACGTGGAAGCCGAACCCGTCGGGCAACGCGCCGGCCACCTACCGCGTCTACGGCAGCGACGAGAAGGGCTTCTCGGTCAGCGACGAGCCGTATCGCGTCAACCGGGGACAGACCCCGGAGGGGCTCCTGCCGGATCCCTTCCCGGCGAACTTCGTCGCCGAGACCGCCGAGACGCGCATGGCCGTGCTCGGCCGGGGGCTCGACCTGCCCAACGCGAACCGCGCGTGGTACCGGGTGGTGGCCGTCGACGCGAACGGGAAGCGGAGCTGGTCGTCCGCCTTCGCGGAGGCGCCGCGTCCGCTGGTCTACACGACCCCCGTGACGTCCGCCCGGGTGGGCACGCCCTACGTCTACCGGGCCGCCGCCGTGCGCTCCCTGGGCGACGCCCGCAACCGCGGCCGTGCCGGTATGGGCTACTGGGACATCGAAGAGCCCGCGTTCTCCATCGAACAGGGCCCGGACTGGCTGACCGTCGACCCGGCCACCGGCCTCCTGACCGGCACGCCCCACACGCCCGGACGGGTGCCGGTCGTCCTGCGCGCCCTCATCGAGCGCGACGTGCCCATCCTCGACGAGGGCGCACTGGCCTGGGGCAACTACACGGTCACGAGCACCGAGCGGCGCCGGGTCGGCAGCGCCGTTCAGGAGTTCACAATCGACGTGGCGCCGCAGTAGAATCCGAATGACGGCCACGAGGGGTCCAGCCGGCAAGGGGCGCCGGCAGGATGGGCCGGGCACGGTTGGATGACATGGGGCAGTGGAAGGAATCCGGGAGGGGAGGATCCGCACGGAGGAAACAGGGCGATGCACGGGGCGGGGACGTGGCTTCTGGCGGCGTTGGCGGTGGTGGGGCTCCTTCCCGGCGGGGCGCGATCGGACGTTCGCGCGGCCGAGGAGCCGGAGATCGTGACGTTCTCCGGGCTGATCGTCGGGCCGGACGGCGCGCCCGTGCCGGACGCCGTTGTGGAGGCCCATCGCCTCGAGTACAGCGAGGATGAGGGGTTCACGAAGCCCGTCGATGTCCTCCGCGCGGACGCCGGGCGGTTCACATACGCGCTGCCGGCGGTTCCCGGCCGCTGGCCGGCGAGGGTCTCCTTCTACATCCGGGCCGACGGCCTGGCCCTGTTCCGCCTGGGATGGCTGCGGAACGCCGACGGCGAAGCGACCGTCACGCTGCCCAGAGCCGCGCGGCTGGCGGGGACGGTTGTGGACGAGGCCGGCAGACCGGTGCCGGGCGCGGAGGTGCGTGCGCTCCTTCAGACCCCGAAGTGCACCCGCAGATCGGACGCGGATGATCAACCCCGGATCGAAGGCCTCCCGCCGTTCCGGGGGCTGACGGTGAAGACCGACGCCGACGGCCGATTCGCCTTCGCCAACATCCCGCCCGACGCCGGGGCGGAACTGATCGTCTCGGCGCCCGGCCTGGCAACGATCCAGACCGGGCCGAATTCGAGGCGTCCCCTCGATTTCCAGTTCGCCGCCGGACAGGAGGACATCCGGGTCGTGCTGCCGCCCGAGGCGGTCATCCGCGGCGTCGCCGTGGAGGCAGGGACCGGGAAGCCCGTCGAGGGGCTGGTCGTGCTGGTCGCCGGCCCCGTTCGACTGGGCAGCCGATGCGTCACGGGCCGGGACGGCACGTTCGAACTCACCGGGGTCGGCGTGGGGAAGCTGGCCCTCAGAGTCCCGGTGCCCCTGCATGACCGGCCCGGATGGGTGGTGCCGTACACGCCCGTGGAGGTGGAGCCCGGGCAGGTCCTCGAGGACTTCAAGATCGTATGCCATCGCGGCGGCGTCTTGAGCGTGAAGGTCATCGACGCGATCAGCCGCAAGCCGCTCGACTCGGCGAAGGTCACGGGCTACGAGGAGAACCGAAAGGGCTATATCTACGGGACGACTCGCGCGGAGGGCGTGCACAACGAGCATCTGCAGCCGGGCGCGTACCGGCTGAAGGTCGAGAAGCTGGGCTATCGCGGCTTCTTCGAGCAGGAGATCCAGGTCGAGGCCGCAAAGACCCATCGGCTCGTCGCGGAACTGATGCCGCCTCCCGAGGTCACCGGCATCGTGCTCGACCCGGCGGGCCGGCCGGTCGAGCACGCATTCGTGCAGATCCACCTGCTGGCAAGCGGGGTCTTCACGGACGAGGAGGGCCGGTTCGAGTTGACGGTCTCCGGGCACACGTGGGAGAGCGACCATGAGTTCACCCTCCAGGCCACCCACGAGGAGCGCAAGCTGAGCGCCATCTACGACCTGGTCGGAGGGCCGCAGACGCTTCAAGTGACGATCCATCCGTACCGGACGATCCGTGGGCGAATCGTCGACACCAAAGGGCGGCCCGTCCGGCAGGCGCGGGTCAATCTGCACTGGCGGCGCAAGACGCGCACCGGGAAGACGGATGACGAGGGACGTTACGAATTCGGCGGCCTGCCGCTGCCGTGCCCCGACCGGACGTTCCGCATGGAGGTGCAGGCCGCAGAACACCTTCCCGCCGCCCGGGACATGCCGATCGCACGGGCCGACGGGGAGCTGGTCGCGCTCGGGGACGTGGTGCTCGAGCTGGTCCCGCCCTCCGTCTCGGGCGTCGTGGTGAACCCGGCGGGCGAACCGGTCGTCAACGTACTTGTCGAGGCGTACTCCGAGGCGCTCCCCCCCATGGCGGGCCGTACGGACGCACGGGGGCGCTTCACGATCACGGACCTTCGGGAAGGCAAGGTATGGCTCTACATGCCGGAATGCCCCGCCCGGGATGAGGTCGAGGTCGAAGCGGGCGCGAGGAACGTCCGGCTCGAGTACTGGGGCGAAGGGCACACGAGACTGCCGATCCGCGGGTCGGGCAGGCTGCCCTGACCGGCCGGGCCGTCATTCGCCGATCTCGATGGTGAAGCGCCGGGTGTCCGTCCCGACGCGTTCCGTGCCGCGCTCGATGACACGTTCGTTTCCCCAGACGAGGACTCCCGGATCGACCGTGCGCACTTGGCGGTCGATGGTGACCGTCACGACCACGTCCGCTCGGCCGGGAGCGTCGGGCGTGCCGCTCAGCCGGCCGGTGGCCGGGTCGATCGTGAGCCACGCCGGCCCCCGCTCCAGGGCGTAGACCGGATGCTCGATGTCCCAGTAGCTCTTGGCCAGCCGGCCCTCGACCCGGTAGCACAGGTCGCCAAGGGAACGGGTCGCGGCGAGATCGCAGGTGTATTCCCGGCCCACGCGCGCCGTTGTGACGGGCGCGGTGTAGAGGACGGGCCGCGGCGCGGAGGCGTAGTCGGACGGGCCGCTGCGCTTCCCGTTCGCGTCGACGGCCACCACGCGGTAGTAGGCCTTGTTGGCCGCCGGCAGGTCCACGCCCTCGCCGAGGACGGCCAGCTCGGTCGCCTCGGTCTCGGCGATGAAGTTGGCCGGGAAGGGCGAGGTCAGTTCCTTGCTCTCGCCCAGGTGGACGGGATACGGCTCATCGCTGACCGAGAAGCCCTTCTCGTCGCTGCCGTAGACGCGGTATCTCACCGGCGGGCGGCCGACCGGGTTCGGCTTCCAGGTCAGGACGCCGCGCCGCCCTTCCGCGTCGTAACCGAGTTGCACGTCCAGGGGATACGCGGGGCCGCGGGCGGTGAAGCTCCACGTCTCGCTCCAGGGCCCCCACACGCCGTGCTCGTCCTTCGCGCGGACCCGCCAGTAGTAGGTCTCGCCCGGCGTCAGCAACCCGGGGGCGGGCAGCGTGAACTGCGCTCGGCCCCGGTCGCGCGTGCGCGAGATCAGCCGGTAGAAGTTCGTGGACAACGGCCAGCGGACGTCCAACCGGTCCGAAAGCTCGAAGTGGTAGTCGACGACGCGGTCGCCGTCGGGGTCCGGCGCGTCCTGCCACCGGAAGACGACGTCCGTGCCGTCCGTCTCGCCGCCCTCGGCCGGCGCGATGGGGGCCGGCGAGGCGCCCGGCGGACTCGAGGCCGAGCGCTCCACCCACTCGTGCGTGATGCGCACGGCGCGCTCGCCCGGCGTCTGGTCCGTGTAGACGAACGCGTTTGCACCGACGGCCATGCCGGGCAGCGCCAGGGGTGACATCTGCAGGTCGTTGACCACGGCCAGGCTCCTCAGCCGGGCGTCGCCGGACAGCGTGCAGCGGAGCCGGTAGCCGTAGCGCGGCGCCCCTCCCTGGGGCGGGAAGAAGGCGTTCAGGTCCGCGCCCTCCACGTCCTGCCAGGTCTCGCCGTCGAACGACAAGGCGAACCGCGCGCCGTTGCCCTCCGCCTCCAGGCGCCCGCCGACGAACACATAGGGCGCCTTCATCTCCCAGACGATCGTCCCGTCGCCTCCGGGGCCGGCCGACAGGCCGTTCGGCCCGGCCGCCACGTTGTCCGCAAGGGCCGCCCCGCGCCTCCACAGGTCGCCGGTCAGGTCGGGCCGGTACTCCCAGAGGCCGTTGCAGAACATGTAGGGGTAGAGGGGCTCGCGCAGGTAACGGTAGCGAAACGGCTCCCGCCGGCCCCATCGCCACACCAGCGCCTCGCCGGGGCGGAGCGTCATGTCCATGTTCGTCGCGCGTCGGTAGAGGCCGAACGCACGCTCGACCTCCACCTCGTGCGCGAAACAGGCGGCGAAGGACTCGCGCAGGGCGCTGTGGTCGCCCAGCAGGATGCCGCTGCTGTGGGCGCGCTTGGCCAGGTCATGGTCGCGGGTGATCTCCGGCGCGTCCGCCACCGTCCGGTTGTCGCGCAGCAGGAACATCGTGTGCTGGTTCGCGTCCAGGTAGCGCCAGCCGCCGTCGAAAAACACCCGCGAGGTCGTGTGGCCCACGGTGGACCCGGACCCGTTGACCCGGAGTCCGGCCATGCTCAGCATCTGGGCGAAGTGCGAGGTGTTCGTGCCGCACATGTAGGCCGCGTAGATGTTGTAGATCCTCACGGGATCGGCGTCTTCGCCGCCCTCGGTCCCGCCGTGGTAGCGGTAACGGCACTCCTGGAACCAGATCGCCATGGCCTTCTCGCGGTCGGTCATGCCGGGCTCGACGGCGTTGTCAACGATCTCCTGCGGGGTGCGGAAGTTGTTGCGTCCGTTGGACAGCCAGGGGTTGACGACGTCGCCCGTGCCGACGTTCTCCATGCGCACGAGCCGGTTGGACTCCCAGGTCTGCTCCATCGCGCCTTCGCGGTTCATCCCCACGCTCAGGGGCGAGCGGCAGTTCGTGCCGTCCATCGTGCCGCCCTGGAGCACGGTGTACTCGTGCCGGCCGGCGCCGACGTCCTCCGAGTGCCGGCGGGGCACGTCGGAGGGATGGGCGTCCGAAGCCCACGGCTCCAGATGAGCCGCTCCGTCGTCTGCCTTCGCCCACATGCCCCGCCCTCCGCCGATGATCAGGAACGCAACGACCGCCGCCCTCAGAAGCCGCCGATAGGTCGCCATCGCAATCTCCGCTCGTGTGATTCCCGGGAGAGCGCACCGGGACCGGCCATCGTATCCCGCCCCGTCGCACAGCGCAACAAGACGCTCCGACTGCGCCGGTCGCGAACCGCCGCATGGGGGATGCCGGCGCCGAGTCAAGCCCCCGGGGGACATCCATGATCCAGCCGGAACGCCTTCAGCCGCTGGGCAACCGTGATGATCGATGAGCGAAGGGAAGTCCGCCAGGCCCCGCGTCGGCGTGAGCGCCTGCCGGCTCGGGCAGAAGGTCCGCTACGACGGCGGGCACAAACAGGACCGCTTTCTGGCCGACACGTTCGGCCGGTTCGTCGATTGGGTGCCCGTGTGCCCGGAGGTGGAGAGCGGCCTGCCGGTCCCACGCGAATCGATGCACCTGGAGGGCGACCCGGCCGCGCCGCGGCTCGTGACGACGCACACGCAGGTCGACCACACCGACAGGATACGGGACTGGACGAGGGGACGGCTGGATGATCTGGCATGCGTCGGCCTGTGCGGGTTCGTGTCCAAGACGAACTCGCTCAGTTCGGGCATGCACCCGCACCCGCTGGAGCTGAAGCTGCGCAACCACGCATGACGCCGGCCCGACCCACTGAGGCCCCGGCCCGCCGGGCCGGACTCAGGCACCGGCCGGCGGCTGTGCGCCATCCCCTGCGGCAGGCGCCGGCTTCGTGGTGCTGCCCAGGTAGTCGGGCAGTTCGACGCCCGCCATGCCGGCCACGTCGTGCAGCGGCGGCAGGCTCCGGATGAGGCTGGAGAGGAAGTTGGCCGTGGACGAACCGCCGTCGCCGCCGGCACCGGCGCTGTCCCAGACGGTGATCTTGTCGATCTTGAGGTTCTTGATGGCCTCGACCTGACGCGCGACGACCTGCTCGATCTTCTCGACCATCAAGAGGGTGGCGGCGGCACGCGCGTCGCCGCCGCAGCTCGCGACCATGTCGGCGTAGCCGGCGGCCTTGCTGTCCAGGACCTGCCGGATGCCCTTCGCCTCGGCTTCGTAGTTCATCAGGACGGCGTCGGCCGCGCCGCGGGCGATGCGCCGCTGCCGTTCGGCCTCGGCCTCGGCCGCGATCTCGACCTTGCGCTTCTCGATCTCCTCCTTGACGACCACGTCGGCGTTGAGTCGTTCGAGTTCGGCCTGGTACTGGGCCTTCTGGATCTCGACCATGGCCTCGCGTTTGGCGACCTCGCCGAGCCGCAGGGCGGCCGCTTCCTTGATCGCGAGCTGGGCGTTGACGTCGGCAATGTCCGCCTTGGCGGTGTTCTCGCCGGCGACGGCCTCGGCCTCCTGGCCCTGCACGTAGATGCGGCGATCGGCGTCGGCCTTCTTGCGCCCCTTGTCCGCCTGGGCTTCGTTCTCCGCCACGCGAATGGTCCTCTCGCGATCGGCCTCGGACTGGCCGATGGCGCCCATCTTCTCGTTGTCGGCCACGTCGATGCGGGCGCGGTTCACGGCCTCGGAGGCGGCCTTCTTGCCGATGCTCTCGATGTACTCGGACTCGTCGGTGATGTCGGTGACGTTCACGTTGATCAGGTAGAGGCCGACCTTGTTGAGTTCCGGCTCGACGTTCTTGCGGATCGACTCCAGGAAGCTCTCGCGGTCCTGGTTGATCTGCTCGATGGTCAGCGAGGCAACCGTCAGACGGAGCTGGCCGAAGATGATCTCACGCGCCATCTCCTCGATCTCGCGCAGCCCGAGGTTGAGCAGGCGCTCGGCCGCGTTGCCCATGATGCCCTCCTGCGTGCTGATGGCCACGGTGAAGGTGCTGGGCACGTTGATGCGGATGTTCTGGAACGACAGGGCATTCTGCAGAGGGATGCCGATCGTCATCGGCGTGAGGCTGAGGAAACCGTAGTCGTGGATCAGAGGCCAGACGAACGCCGCCCCGCCGTGCAGACACCGGGCCGAGACGCCCGACCCGACCTTGCCGTAGACGACCAGGATCCGGTTGGACGGACACCGCTTGTAGCGCGCCGCCATGACCAGGAAGACCATCAGGGCGAGGCCGAGCAACGCACCGATACTCACGATAATCATCCCGCCCTCGGGCATCTTCGCCTCCTCTGTCTATGCCGCACTCACTGCCGGCCGTTGGAACCGGCGCCTTCCGCGCCATCCTGCACTCGCTCGACGATCAGTCGGTTGTCGGAGCCGATGCCCACGATCGTCACCCGTTCGCCCGTCGCAATCGGCTCGCCGTCGCGTGCGACGGCGTCGACGTGCGTCAATCGCTGCTGCACCACGGCCTGGATCTGCCCCACTCCTGCGCGGGGAATGGTCAGGTAGACCGAACCCTGCAGGCCGATCGCGTTGGACAGACGCACGTTGCCGCTGGACTGGAGGCGCAGCAGCAGGGCCACCAGCCGCGCGATCAGCCAGAAGGACGCCGCCCCGGCCAGGAGTGCCCCGACAATGGACAGGGCCGGGCCCCAGGCCGCCTCCTTGCGGAGCGTCAGCCCCACGAGCCCGAACATCATGATGAAGGCGGTCACACTCTGGACCGAGAGCATCCGGAAGAACGCGGACGAATCCGCCAGCGCCTCGCCGGCGCCGGCCTCCGCGTCGACCTCGACGTCGAAATCGGCGTCGACGTCGAGGTCCAGGTCGACATCGGCGTCCCCGCCGCCTCCGCCGAAGGCGAGCAGCGCCATGCGGATCAGGAACAGCCCGCCGCCGAAGGCGGCACACGCCAGGAACACCCTGTCGATCGCCATCATCGCCTGTCTCCCTGCAAACGGGCCGATGACCGGATGGCCATCCCGCAGGCATTGTAGCCGTCCCGGCACGGCCTGCAAGGGGAAAATCGCGCACTCGCTCCTGTATACGCGCGCCGCTGCCCTCGTATTCGGAATCGCCCCGCGCGGGCCGCCTATAATGGAAAGAAGCGACCCGCTCCGCCCGGAGGGAGAGAACGCCTTGCCCGCACAGCCTGCCGCCGACCCCAACGAGACCGCCAAACGACTGATGGACGTTCTGGGCGGCGTGCTGGGGCTGGCCCTGACGCTGCCGCTGGCGCCCTGGATCGCCCTGGCCATCCGGCTGGACTCGCCGGGCCCGGTGCTGTTCGGCCAGGACCGGGTGGGCCGGGGCGGCCGGCGCTTCCGCCTGTGGAAGTTCCGCACGATGTGCCGCGATGCCGAGGCCCGCAGGCCGGACCTGGAGGGGCGGAATGAGATGATCGGGCCCGCGTTCCGGATCACCGACGACCCGCGCGTCACCCGTGTGGGCCGGTTCCTGCGGCGGCACAACCTGGACGAGTTCCCACAGTTCTGGAACGTCCTGCGCGGCCAGATGAGCCTGGTGGGGCCGCGGCCGGCCACCCCCGACGAAGTCGCGGTCTACAACGAATGGCAGAGACGGCGCCTGGCTGTGCGGCCGGGCCTGACGGGGCTGGCGCAGGTCAGGGGGGGCGGAACGCTGCGCGATTTCGATGAGGTGGTGCGCCTCGATCTGGAGTACATCGCCCGCCGGTCGGCCGGGATGGACCTGGGGCTGATCCTGCGCACGCTGCCGACGCTCATCCGGGGCAAGGGGCGACCGCCAGCCGGTGCGCGATGATGCGACGGGCCTGTTCGACGACCCGCACCAGGGCGGCGGCAGCGGGCGGCGACAGCGGCGCGCCGCACTCGAAGCTCTCCGCCCCTGCCACAAGCGCCACGGCCGGCGGATACTCGCCGTAGACGTCGCGTGCCAGCGCCAGCAGTCCGGACGGGTTCAGCCGGTGCAGGCAGAACGAGGGCCGGTCGTGCACGCATTCCACGTCGATGCAGTCCACCTCGCCCACGGGCAGATCGCAGGCGACGTCGATAAAGAGCACGAAACCGGCCGCCGCGACCTCCGCGGCCAGCTCCGGCGTCAACTGGCGGCACGGCAGCACGTGCACGCCGTCGCCCAGGCCGGCATGCAGCAGCTTCTGCGCCGCGTGCCAGCCCAGGCCGTCGTCGCCTCGCATCGCGTTTCCGAAGCCGATCACGAGCACACGGCTCATCAGTCGCGCCTCACCTGATCGCGCACCTCGCCGCCGGGGCCGACGAGCTGCACGAGCATGGGCATCTGGCCCAGGGCGTGGGTCGAACAGCTCAGGCAGGGGTCATAGGCCCGGATGACCGCCTCGACGCGGTTCAGCATGCCCTCGCTCAGCCGGTCCGGCTTGACGAAGTGTCGCGCCACCTGGAGGATGGACCGGTTCATGGCCAGGTTGTTGTGGCCGGTGGCGATGATCAGGTTGGCGGACTCCATGATGCCGTTCAGATCCGCACGGTAGTGGTGGATCAGGGTGCCGCGGGGCGCCTCGGAGATGCCCACGCCCTCGCGGGCGTTCGGCTCGGCGTGCGCACGCACGTGCGGGTCGCAGACGTCCGGGTGGTTCAGAAGCTCCTGAATGCCCTCGAGGCAGTGAAGCGCCTCGATGAGTCGCGCGTAGTGGTAATGGAAGGAGCTGGAGACCGGCCCGTCGCTGAGCGCGCGGAAGGCCTGCCGTTCGGCCTCCGCCAGCGGGGTGCTGATGCGGTCGGCCAGGTTGAGGCGCGCGAGCGGCCCGACGCGGTAGAGCCCTTCGGGATAGCCGCGGGGCTTGTAGTAGGGGAACTTCAGGTAGGTCCAGGGCTCGACGGCCTCGTCCACGTAGTCGGCGTAGTCTGCGGCGGCCACGCCGTCGGCGGCCAGGCTCCCGTCGCTGTCGAGGATCCGGAGCCCGCCGTCGTAGAACTCCAGCGCGCCGCCCTCGCCCACCAGGCCGAGGTACAGGCTGGGGAAGTTGCCGAAGGTCTCGACCTCCTCCTGATGGCGGCGCACCAGCTCCTTGAGCAGGGCGAGCGCGCGCTGCGCAATCCCCATGGCCTCCGGCAGGCCGTCCAGTATCCGGGTGCGCACCTCGGGCGTCACGGGGTGGCTGACGCCGCCCGGAACGATCCACCGGGCATGGACGCGCTGGCCGGCCAGCCACTCGATGGCCTGCTGGCCGAACTGGCGCAGCCGGATGCCGTCACGCGCCACGTCCTTGTGTGTGGCCATCACGCCGAACACGTTGCGCACGGCCGGGTCGGCATCCATGCCGAGCAGGAGGTCGGGGCTGGACAGGTGGAAGAAGCTCAGGGCGTGGCTCTGGACGATCTGCGCCATGTTGATGAGCCGTCGCACGCGCTGCCCCGCATCCGGGACGCGCACGGCGAGCAGGGCGTCGCACGCCTTGGACGACGCCATCAGGTGGGCGACGGGGCAGATGCCGCAGATGCGCGCGGTGATGGCGGGCATCTCATGGAACGGCCGCCCTTCGCAGAACTTCTCGAAGCCGCGCATCTGGGTGATGTGGAGCTGCGCGTCGTTGACCTTGCCGTCCTGCCCGACGTAGAGCGTGACCTTCGCATGCCCTTCGATACGCGTGATGGGATCGATGACGATCTTCTCGGCCATCATATTCCTCTCAGCCGAACCTGGCCCGGACGCCGAGGCCCGGGATCCGGCCCTGGACGACTTCGCTCAGGATGAAATGGATGAGGTCGGCACACGGCGGACAACCGGGGATGTACTCGTCCACCTTCACGAACCGGTGCAGCGGCTGGACCTGGGGGGAGAGGCGGGGCACGCCGGCGGCGGGGCCGGACGGCTTGCCCGGGGCGTCGGGGCCGTAGACGGCCTCCAGCATCTCCTGGACGTCGAGGGTGTTCCGCATGGCGGGCACGTTGCCGGTCACCGCGCAATCGCCCATGCTGATCAGGATCCGGGACCGCTCCCGCGCCTTGCGCAGCAGCTCTTCCTGTTCCTCGTTGCCGACACCGCCGGTGACGACGACCACGTCGACGTCTTCGGGGAACTCCTTGCGATCGACCAGCGGGCTGCAGACCAGTTCAATCTGGCCGGCCAGCTCGATGAGCCGCTCGTCCATATCCAGGAACGACATATGGCAGCCCGAACAGGCTTCCAGCCAGACGGTCGCCATCCTGACGGGCGTCATGGCGTCTCCTCCCGCATCGTGGTCAGGTACGGCAGGAACTCGCGCCGGCCCACTTCGGCGGCCGCCGTGCCCTTCTCAAACAGCGCGCCGGTCGGGCAGACCTGCACACACTTGCCGCAACCGGTGCACGTCTTGGACTCGCCCCAGGGGCCGTCGAAGTCGGTGATGACCCGCGATTCGATGCCGCGCCCCTTCACGCCCCAGGTGCGGGCGCCTTCGATCTCGGCGCAGACGCGCACACAGCGCATGCACAGGATGCAGCGGTTGTGGTCGATGGTGAACCGCTCGTGCGTGGCATCCACGCCCACACGCGGGTGCAGGTAGGCCACGCTGACATGGTTCATGCCCAGGTCGCGGGCCAGCGTCTGCAGTTCGCAGTGGCCGTTGGCCACGCAGACGGCGCAGACGTGGTTGCGTTCGGCGAAGAACATCTCCAGGATCATGCGCCTGTACTTGTTGAGGCGCGGCGACTTCGTGATGACCTCCATCCCCTCGGCGACGCGGGTCACGCAGGCGGGCACCAGTCGCGGGCTGCCGACGATCTCCACCAGGCAGAGGCGGCAGGCGCCCACGCCGCTGAGGCCGTCCAGATGGCAGATCGCGGGGATGCAGATGTTGTGCTCGCGTGCGACCTCCAGGATGGTCTGATCTTCACGGCCGCTGACGTCGAGGCCGTCGATCTTGAGCGTCTTGACCGGCCGCGGAGCGCTCTCCGGGGTGACGGGATTCACGGGTGGAGTCTTCATCGTTTGACCTCCCGGGCGCCGGCCATCCTGCACACGCCGGCCGGGCACGTGTGGTCCCGTATGTGAGCCACGTACTCGTCGCGGAAGTAGCGGAGCGTGCTCATCACGGGGTTCGGCGCCGTCTGACACAGGCCGCAGAGACTGGTATTGCGCGTCAAGTCGCAGAGGCTCTCGAGCATGTCCAGGTCCGCCATGGTCG
Source organism: Candidatus Brocadiaceae bacterium (assembly GCA_012728835.1). Lineage (NCBI taxonomy): Bacteria > Pseudomonadati > Planctomycetota > Candidatus Brocadiia > Candidatus Brocadiales > Candidatus Brocadiaceae > Candidatus Brocadiaceae bacterium. The sequence goes on from JAAYEJ010000011.1 coordinate 65,101, forward strand.
CCAGCCCCCGGGTGATCCTGGTCAGCAGGAGATGCATCTGGGCCGTTCCCATGCGGCCGGGCAGGCACTTGCCGCACGCCTCCGTCTGGCAGAATTCCATGAAGTACCGGGCCACGTCCACCATGCAGGAGGTCTCGTCCATGACGATCATCCCGCCGGACCCCATGATGGAGCCCAGTTCCTTCAGCGATTCGTAGTCGACCGGCCGGTCCAGATGCTCGGCGGGGATGCAGCCGCCGCTCGGGCCGCCGGTCTGAACGGCCTTGAACTGCCGGCCGTCGGGGATGCCTCCGCCGATGTCGAAGATGATCTCGCGCAGGGTCATGCCCATCGGGACCTCGATCAGGCCGGTGTTGTTGACGCGGCCGGCCAGGGCGAACACCTTGGTGCCCTTGCTCTTCTCGGTGCCGATGCCCGAATACCACGCGGCGCCCTTGCGCAGGATGGCGGGCACGGCGGCGAAGGTCTCGACGTTGTTGATCAGCGTCGGGCGGCCCCAGAGGCCGTAGTTGGCCGGATACGGAGGCCGCGGACGCGGCGTGCCCCGGCTGCCCTCGATCGAGGCCATCAGGGCGGTCTCCTCGCCGCACACGAACGCCCCCGCTCCCAGCCGCATCTCGATCTCGAAGTTGAAGCCGGTCCCCAGGATCTGACTGCCCAGCAGGTTCAGGCTCCTGGCCTGCCGGATGGCCTTGCGGATGCGGCTGATGGCCAGGGGGTACTCCGCCCGCACGTAGATGAACCCCTGGGAGGCGCCGACCGCGTAGGCGGCGATGGCCATGCCCTCCAGGATCCGGTGCGGGTCGCTCTCCAGGATGCTGCGGTCCATGAACGCGCCGGGGTCGCCCTCGTCGGCGTTGCAGATGATGAACTTCTGGGCGCCGGGGGCCTTCGCCACGGTGCTCCACTTCAAACCCGTCGGGTAGCCCGCCCCGCCGCGTCCGCGCAGCCCGGCCACCGACACCTCGTTGAGCACATCGGCCGGGTCCATCTCCGTCAGGACGCTGGCCAGGCCCTGGTAGCCGTCGACCCCGATGTAGTCCTGGACGTGCTCCGGCTCGATGCGTCCGCAGTTCTCCAGGGCGATCTTCGTCTGGCGCGCGAAGAACGTCGCATCGGCCTCCATGAGCAGGCGCGCCACCGGTTCGCCGTCCAGGCTCTCGATGATGTCGTCGGCGTCGTCGGGCGAGACGTTGCAGTAGATGTGCCCCGGAGGATCGACCGAGACGACCGGCCCGCCGGCGCACGGCCCCATGCACCCGACGCCCTTGACGCGCACGCGGGCGTCCAGCCCCCGGGCCTTCACCTTCTCGGCCAGGGCGGCCAGCACGCGGTCGCTGTGGGCGGACAGGCATCCGGCGGCGGTGCACACGTTAATGCAGCAGGCGAACTTCGCCTCGTGCTCGCGCCGTTCCCGGCGCATTCGCTCCAGTTCGTCAGGCTTCATCGGCGATCATCCTCCGGATACGTCCCAGTACGTCCTCGGGCGTCAGCTTGCCGGCCACCTCGCCGTCGAAGGTCGCCGCCGGGGCCAGGCCGCAGGAGCCGAAGCACCGCGCGGTCAGCAGCGAAAGCTTGCCGTCGGCCGTCGTCTCGCCGGGCTTCAGGCCGTACTCCTGCTCCACGGCATCCAGAAGCGCCTGGGCGCCCTTGATGTAGCAGGCCGTGCCCGTGCACACCACGCACGCATGCTCGCCCTTGGGCTTCAGCGTGAAAAAGTGGTAGAAGGTGGCCACGCCGTAGACGGCGCTGGGGGCCACGTGCAGGCTCGCCGCCACGTAGCGCAAGGCCTCGTCGTCGAGATAGCCGAATGCCTCCTGCACCGCGTGCAGGACCTCGATCAGCGCGTTCCGCTGGTAACCGAGGCGACGCATGGTCGCCGCAACGATCTTCCACCGGCGGTCGTCCGAGGGGGGCTCGGGCCGCACAGAATCCATGGCAGCGCTCCTCGCTCCGGAGTCGACGTTCGGAGCGGCGGATGGAGAGAACGTTCGTGAAGTACGGACCTTTGTCGGCTCTGGACGGCCGCAGACAGGCGGGCAGTCAACCCGACCACTCATGGTATACAGCCCGGCCGACGGCTTCAAGGGAAAACGCCGGGATCGTCCGTGAGAATCCCCTCGGGTCGCCCCGCCCTATCCCCGGTCGCCGTTTGACTGCAGGGCCGGGCAGGGCTACGATGGGGGCTTCCCGCCGCACTGCTTCCGGGACCATGTCGATGCGACTGAGGCTCCAGACTCGGGTCTTCCTGACCTTCGTGCTCGTGGTCGTGCTCTTCGTGCTCCTGTGCGCGGGGGCCGGCGCGATCATCATCGGGCGCACGGTCCTGGAGGAGGCCCAGCGGCGCGTCGGAGGCGATCTGCGATCGGCCTGGGCGGCAGTCAATGACCGCAAGGAGAGCATGGGGCTCCTGATGGCCATGCTGGCCGGCGCCGAACCCATACGGGAGGCCTGCGTCAGCGCGAACCCGGCAACGTCGAGGATGCGTATGGAGACGGCGCGCCGGCTGGGCGAGCTGGACTTCGTGTCGGTCGTCGACGCCGACGGACGCGTCGTGCTGCGCACCGTCGAACCCCACTCGCCCGGCGACGACCTGTCGACCGATCCGTTCGTCTACCGGGCGCTTCGCGGCGAGACGCTGAGCGGATTCGCGATCCTCGAGCCCGAACGCCTGGAGGCCGAGGGACGCACACTGGCCCGGCGCGCCTACATCGCCTTCGAGCCCACGCCGAAGGCCAAGCCGCGCCCCCAGGAGAGCGAGGCCGCCGGGATGGTCCTGATGGCCGCTGCGCCCATCCGGGACGACGGCGGGCGCATCCTCGGCGCCGTCTACGGCGGCGCACTGCTGAACCGGAACCACGACACGGTCGACGACATCCGCTCCACGGTCTTCGCCGACGAGACCTACAACGGGAAGCAGATCGGCGCCGTCACCGTCTTCCAGTGGGACGTCCGCATCGCCACCAACGTGTTCACCGCCGACGGCAACCGCGCCATCGGCACGCGGGTGAGTTCGCAGGTGTATGACCAGGTGCTGGAGAACGGCCGGAGCTGGACGAGCCGCGCGTTCGTCGTGAACGACTGGTATCTGTCCGCCTACGATCCGATCCGGGACGTCGAAGGCCGCGTCATCGGCATCCTCTACGTCGGCGTGCTGGAGAGCCGGTTCAACGTGGTGCGCTCGCGCCTGTGGATGTTCTACGGGGCCCTCGCACTGGCGGCCGCCCTGCTGGTGCTCATCGTGGGCTACATCTTCTCGCGCCGCCTCACGCGGTCGCTGAGCGGGCTGGCCCGGGCCGCCGACCGCCTGGCCGCAGGGCGCCTGGACGTGCGCGTGCCGGAGCCGGCCGCCAATGACGAGGTGCGCGACCTGACGCGCGACTTCAACGCCATGGCCGACCGCCTGGAGGAACGCGAGGAACGCCTCCGGAACGCCAACGCCTCCCTGCAGAAGCTCAACTCCAGCTACCTGGAGATGCTCGGGTTCGTCTCCCACGAGCTGAAGAACACCCTCGGCGTCATCTACACCGCCGCACATGCGCTCTCCGAGGGGCTGGTCGGCCAACTCACCGAGCCCCAGGCCCGCATGGCCGGCAGCATCTGCCGCAGCATCGACACGGCCGTGAGCATGACGCGCAACTACCTGAGCCTGGCCCGCATCGAGAAGGGCGAGCTGGAGGTCGACCGGAAGCCCTGCGATTTCGTCCGCGACGTGGCCACCCCCGTGCTGGCCGAGTTCGCCCAGCCGATGGCCGACCACAAGGTCCGCCTCGTCAATGAACTGCCCCCCAGCGCCCCGCTGAAGGCCGACGCCAACCTGCTGTGCGTCGCCTTCCGGAACCTGATCGGCAATGCATTGAAATACGGTCGCCCAGCCGGGACAATACGCATCGGCTTCTCCTCCGAACCCGACCGCTACCGCGTCGAGGTCTGGAACGACGGCCGAAGCATCCCGGCGGAGGAAGCCGAGCACATATTCCAGAAGTTCACGCGCCTGTCCGACGACCCGGAGGCGGTCCGCAAGGGCACCGGGCTCGGGCTGTTCATCACCAGGGAGGTCGTCACGAAGCACGGCGGGGACATCTGGGCCGAACCGGGAAAGGGGGAAGGCACCAGCTTCGTCTTCACACTGCCCCGGGACGGTCAGCGAACCGATGCCGAAGTGTGACGAACGGCTCCTCAGAGACACGCCCCGCGGACGACCATCCATGGGGAAGGAGGTGTGTCGTGGCCGCCAGGAAGGTCCTCCTCATAGACGATGAGAAGGAGTTCGTAGAGGTAACGAAGGTCCTGCTCGAGGCCAACGGCTTCGAGGTGGTGACCGCGTACGACGGCCAGAGCGGCACTCAGCAGGCCCTCGCCGAGAAGCCCGACGTGGTCGTGCTCGACGTGATGATGGAGACGCGCACCGCCGGCTTCGACGTCGCCCGCCGGCTGCGGGCCAACGACGAGACCAAGGGCATCCCCATCATCATGCTGACGGCCGTCAACCAGGAAGTGCCCTGGCGCTTCGAGCCGGACGACATCTGGCTGCCGGTCGACGTGTTCCTGGACAAGCCCGTGAGCCCGGAGCGCCTGCTGGCGGAAGCCAGAAAGGCCACCGGCTGACCGCCTGGAGCCGACCGCGGACTACCTGCCGGCCGGATCCCGCCCGGCCGGCGCCCCCGGAACGTAGCGCTCCGCCCGGTGGCGTACGATCTCCCCGCACGTCATGTAGATGACGTCCTCGGCGATGTTCGTGGCGTGGTCGGCGATCCGCTCCAGATGGCGGGCCACCGACAGGAGATGGATCAGAGCCCCCATCTGCCCGGGATGCTCGCGGATCGCGTTCTGCACCTGCAGGTAGACGTCCCGGTTCATGGCATCGACCTCGTCGTCGGCCGCGCACACCGTCCTGGCCAGCGCGGCGTCCAGGTTGACCAGCGCATCCAGGCTCTGCTTGACCATGGCCTGCGCGCCCTGGGCCATGGCGGCGAAGTCGAAGGGCCAGTCCACCCGGTCGTGCGTGGCCAGGTACTGCGCCCGCTCGGCGATGTTGACCGCCAGGTCGCCGATCCGCTCCAGGTCGCTGTTGATCTTCAGCACGGCCACGATGAACCGCAGGTCGATGGCGACGGGCTGATGGAGGGCCAGGATCTTCAGGCACTCCTCCTCGACGTCCACCTCGGCGCGATCGACGTCCGGGTCCGAGTCGATGACGCGTTGCGCCAGGCGCTCGTCCCGCCGCTCCAGGGCCAGGACGGCGTTCCGCACGCCCTCTTCGACGAGCGCGCTCAGCGACAGCATCTGCTTCTTGAGACTCTCCAGCTCCCGGCGCAAATGGGCCGACATGGCGCCTCCCTCCCCGCTATCCGAAACGCCCCGTGATGTAGTCCTCGGTCTCTTTCCGGCTCGGATTGGTGAATATCCGATCGGTCAACCCGTACTCCACCAACCGGCCCTCGTAGAAGAACGCCGTCAGGTCGCTGACACGGGCGGCCTGCTGCATGTTGTGCGTCACGATGATGATGGTGTACGCGCCCCGCAACTCGCCGATCAGGTCCTCGACCCGCGCCGTCGAACGCGGGTCGAGCGCCGAGGCCGGCTCGTCCATCAAGAGCACCTCCGGGTCCACGGCCAGGGCCCGCGCGATGCAGAGGCGCTGCTGCTGCCCGCCCGAGAGCGCCAGCGCGCTGTCGTTCAGCCGGTCCTTCACCTCCTCCCACAGGGCGGCCCGCACGAGACTGGCCTCGACGATCTCGTGGAGCCGGCGCCGGCCCCTGACCCCGTGCACACGAGGACCGTAGGCGACGTTCTCAAAAACGCTCTTCGGGAATGGATTGGGCTTCTGGAAGACCATGCCCACGCGACGGCGCAGCAGGACCACGTCGACGTTCGGCGCATACAGATCCTCGCCTTCGAGAGCGAGCAGACCTTCGGCGCGGCAGCCGGGAATCAGGTCGTTCATGCGGTTGATGGCCCGCAGGAACGTGCTCTTCCCGCAGCCGCTGGGGCCGATGATCGCCGTCACCCGGCCCTGGAGTATGGCCATGTCGACCGCCTTCACCGCCTCGTTGGCCCCGTAGTACACCGAGAACCCGCGGCTTGTGACCACGGCATCGCCCGGAGCCGCAGAGGCGGAAGTCGTCGCATCGTCGGTCGATCGGTCCCTCGGCGCAGCCATGACACGATTCACGGATCAACCCCTCAGTTTCCTGGTGACGCGGGCGCGCAGCACGACGGCCGCAGCATTCAGAAGCAGAACGACGCCGATCAAGGTCAGCACCATGCCATACTGCACGTGTCGGATCTCGTCCACGGCGGCGTGCTCGGTGGCCAGGTTGTAGATGCTCCAGGGCAGCGCCGGCGTCGGGTGCGTGAAGACCTGCCGCAGCGTCGGCACCGCCCCCAGACTGACGGCCGCGGTGAAGATGATCGGCGCCGTCTCGCCCGCCGCCCGGCCCATGCTCAGGATGATGCTCGTCAGCACGCCGGGCAGGCAGGCCGGCAGGACGACGGTGAACGTCGTGCGCCACTTCGTCGCCCCCAGGCTCAGGGCGGCCTCCTTGTAGGTGGCCGGCACGGCACGCAATGCCTCTTCAGAGGCCCTGATGACGGTCGGCAGCACCAGGCAGGCCAGCGTGAGCGACCCGGCCAGCACGCTCCTGGACGGGGAGACCTGCAGGATGTTGATGAAGAACGCGCAACCGAACAGGCCGAACACGATGCTCGGCACACCGGCCAGCGTGTTGATGCAGGCGCGGATGGCGCTGATCCACCAGCCGCCTCCCGCGTATTCGGTCAGGTAGACTGCCGACAGGATTCCCATCGGCCCGGCGACGAGCATCGCGCCGATCGTCAGGTAGAGGGTCCCCAGCACGGCCGGCCCGATGCCGCCGAAGAAATGCGAATCCCGGGAGTCGTCCGTCAGGAACCGTCCGTAGAAGGTCAACCGCGGGCGGAGCATCTCCCGGGCATTCCCCTCGATGTGCGCGAAGATCGGCTCCAGCGAGGTGCCCCGGAACTGCTCGACCCGCGGCACGAGCACCTCCACGCCCATCTGCGCAGGATCGGAGTAGTCATAGGTCGTTGCGTAGAGCACCTCCCGCAGCTTCACCCGCGCCCGATCCCACCGAGTCTGGCCGTACTGCGCCCGGGGGAGCGCAGGCTGCGGCTCGCCCGGGAACGGCCCCAGCAGGGCGCGCAGCGCGGCCTTGAGTTCGTCGAGCCGTCCGCCGTACTCCCGGCGCTCGCCCCGGTCCATCTCACCCAACTCCTTTTCGAACTGTGCGATCGCCTCGTAGAGGGGCCTGCGCGCTTCAGCGGCCAGAGCCAGCTCCGCCCGGATCTCGTCGCGGTCCCCGCGGCCGAACAGCTCCAGCATCACGCGCCGATGCTCCACCGTGCCGCGGAACAGGAAGGCGCGTGACCCGCGCACGAACATCGGCCCGAGCAACACCGCCAGTGCCCCCGCCATGAGCAGGATCGCCATGACGCCGAGGCCGGAGAAGGCCCGGTCCATCGTCTTGCGGGTGCTCAGTTGCACGGCTCACTCCCCCGTCCTTCTCGAGCGGCGAATCGCCCATTCGCTCACCAGGTTGCAGACGAACGAGATGGTCAGCAGGCACAGGGCCAGGGCGAACAGCACATGGTAGCGATCGGAGCCCGTGACGTGATCCGCCTCCCCCATGTCGCCGGCGATGGTGGCCGTCACGGTGCGCACCGGCGCGAGCACGTTCCACCACGGCGAGGGGATCTGCGCGGCGTTCCCCGAAGCCATCCAGACCACCATCGTCTCGCCGACCGCCCGCATCGCGCCCAGAAGCACCGCGGCCAGGATGCCGCTGCGGGCCGCGGGCACCACGACCTTCACCACCGTTTCCATGCGCGTGGCCCCGAGGCCGTAGCTCGCCTCGCGCAGTTCACGGCCCACGGTGCTGAGCGCGTCCTCGCAAACGCTCACCACCGTCGGCAGGGCCATGATCCCGAGGATGATCGAGACGTTCAACGCCGTCGTCCCACTGGCGATGGCCATGCCGTGCAGGGCGCGCGCCGCCGCCCCCACCGCCCCCAGGCAGGCCGCGCCGAACAGAACCCCGGCCGGCACCGCCACCGCCCGCCGCGCCCCCCCCCTCAAGCAGCCCGATGCCAGGTCGCCGAAGACGACGGCCGCCAGCACGGCGAGCGGCACGCCCACCACCAGCGTGCCCAGTGCCAGCACCCGTCCTCCGTGCTCCTGCAACAGCGGGGCGAACACGACCAGCGCGAAGAACCCGTAGGCGACCGACGGGATCGCGGCCAGGACCTCGATCACCGGCTTGACGGCCTGCCGCAGGCCGAACGGAAGCACGTCGCTCAGGCAGACGGCCGCGGCGATTCCCATCGGGCCGGCCACGACCATGGCGCCGAAGGTCACCATCGCGCTGCCGTAGAACAGCGTCAGGGCCCCGAATTCAGCCGGCTCCCGCGAAGGATACCACCGGGTGCCGCCGAAGAACTCGCCCAGGCCGCGGGAGCGGAAGAACGGGAGGGCGTCCCGGATGATCGAGTGGAAGATGAAGAGGATCACCGTGGCCGAACCTACCGCGATGGCGAACAGGAACGCCTCCCCCGCAAAGGAGGCCAGCCGCGCAAGCCGGCCGGCCCTCCTCTCCCTGACCAGGGCGCGGGGGCGGTGATGCTTCATGCCCTTCCTCCTCACGACGTTCTCGAAGCCGCACCCGGGTGCTCAGCGGTAGTTCGTGACCGGCACGAACCCGAGCCCCTCGACGATCTCCTGCCCCTTCGGCGTCAGGTGCAGCGTGGTATAGGCGTAGAGGTGGCTTCCCAGCGTCGGGTAGCCGCTGGTGAACAGGAACAACGGCCGGGCGATCGGGTAGCGACCGTTGACCACGGTGGCCGGCGTCGCCTCGACGCCGTTGATCTGCAGGCTCTTCACGGTCCTGTCCACGAAGCCGAGCCCGACGAAGGCGACGGCCTGCCGGGTCGTCTGCACCCTGGAACGCGCGGCGCCGTTGCTGCCGACGTACTCGGTGCCGGCGCCCATCTTCTCATTGCCCATCACAAGGCCCTGGAAGGTCTCGTAGGTGCCGCTGTTCGTGTCGCGGCTGACGGCCACGATGTCCAGGTTCGGGCCGCCCACCTGGCTCCAGTTCGTCACCCTGCCCGTGTAGATGTCCCGCACCTGCGCAACCGTCAACCCGGTGACGGGATTCGCAGGATGCACGATGACGGCGATCCCGTCCAGCGCCACGACGTGCGCCACCGGCATCACGCCCCCGTCGATGGCCGCCTTGAACTCGCTGTCCTTCATGAAGCGCGACATCATGGCGACGTCGCAGGTGCCGTTGACCAGGCTCTTGGCTCCGTTGCCGCTTCCGGACTCGCTGACCGACACCGTCTCCCCGGGGTTCTGCCGCATGTAGTGCTCAGCAAAGGCTTTGCCGATCGGTCCGACGGTCGTCGAGCCGTCCACGACGATGCTCTTCTTCTCCGCGTCCTGCCCGTGCACGATCGCCCCCGTGCCCGCCAGGCCCAGGGCCAGGGCCACCAGAAGGCCACCGGCCAACACTCCCTGCCTCCGCTTCATCCTGCAGCTCCTCTCCCGATGCCCGCCCTTCAGAAGTCTCGAGCGCGACCGCCGCGCCTGCAGTTGATTGTCTTGCGTCCCCGTTAGGATCGCCTTAAGACCACGTGACTTCTGCATTGCCGCCGGCCCTCCGTACAGCAGGAGCGGGCCCGGGCGGGCCCGCTCCTGCGGCTCCGTACAAAGCCTGCGGCCGTTCAATCCGTGCCCAGAAGCCACATATCGAAGCCGTATGCCGTCTTCGGCAACGGCAGGTGCGCGTGCCGGAGCACCTGGGCGCGCACCAGTCTGTCCTCCTCGCGCGCCAGTTCCTTGTGCACCTCGCTGAACTGGACGACGCGGGGGTTGAGCACGATGACCATCTCGGTGGTGCGGCGGGAGTTCTTCTCGCTGCCGAACAGGTGACCCAGGACAGGAATGCTCCCCAGCAGCGGGATCCTGGCGGTGGACTTCACGTCCTCGGTGCGTTTGAGGCCGCCGATGCAGACCTCCATGCCATCGCGCATCAGGACGGTGCCGGCCACGGCGTTGTTGCGGACCATCGGCGTGCCCGAGGGAGTCGCGCCGATGATGCCGTTCATTTCGACGGCGTAGAGCAGTTCGGTCGTCTCCAGGCCGATGTACGGTGTCAGGCTGAGTTCCAGGCCGACCTGGACGTCGCCGTTTCGCGTCAGACACCGCCCCTCCCACACGTCGTCGACGAAGGAGGCGCTGTCGTCCGTGCCGTCGACGGCGCGCTGGTCCAGTTCGTCCGGGCAGATGTCGAAGTGCAGCACCTCGTCGGCTGCCGACAGCGTGCCCACCTCGCCATTGCGGACGTTCAGCCGCCCGCTGGTGACGAGGCGCGCGCGGCCCTTGCGCACCATGAAATCGACGAACTCCGAGGTGAGCACGAAGTTGAGGCCGGCGTAATGGCCGCTCGCTGCCTCGCTGGACCCCCACCGCACGCACTGGAAGAGGTCCCTGCCGGGGCCGCACTTCCAGGCCACGAAGTCCAGCCCGAGGCTCAGGTCGTTGGTCAGTTCCACCTCGTAGACGGCCACGTCGAGCAGCAACTGAGGCGGGAAGACGTCGACCTCTTCCGCAATCTGCACGTATCTGGCCACGCGTGTGGGCTCGCCGCGGCAGAATATGGAATTCGCCGTGGTGTCGATGATGATCGTGCCGCCGTCGCCTCCGGCCGGCACGCGGGCGATCGCGTCCAGGTCTGCGGCATCCCGGAACCGCGCCCTGTAGTAGGCCTGCTGCGACCCGTCGACGTCTTCCTGGAGCCAGGCCACGTCGAGGGCCTTCAGGGCCTCCTCGATGTAGGGCAACTGGAACTCGGGGGCGATCACCTGCAGCCAGGCCTTGCCGGCCACCTTGTCACGGATCACCTCGGCGCGCCCGCCCTCCTTGGCCGTGATCGTCCGGAAGACGTTGCGGACCTCGCGCGCAGACGCATTGTGGATCGGGTAGACGCCCACGACGTAGTCGTTGACCAGGTTCTTCTGGTTGACGCGCAGGACCTTCACGGTTGCGTCCTCACGCGCGTCGATGTTGATCTGCTCGTCCTGGAAGACGTAGTTGTCGATGCCGCTGGCGGTCGCCGTCGGGCTCGGATCCCCGCGGCGATTGGCCACGCCGGAGGCCTCGTCGCTGCCGCCGGCCGATGCGGTTCCGGCGGCGAACAGGCAGATGCCGAGGGCCGCCATCAGGACTGCGTGTTTGCCCGTGCTGCTCATCTCGTCGCCTCCTCTTGCGGGTTCGGAGTCGGGAAGGGTGGAGGTCACTCGGTGCCCTCGCGGTCAAAGAGCCACTGATCGAATCCGGCTTCGGTGGCCGGCGTCTGCACGGGCACCCGGCGGCGGGCCCGCGCGCGGATCAGCGCCGCGTCGATCTCGGTGTTGGCCCCGCCCATGGCACCGAAATCCCGGACGACGGCCGCCGAGAGAACGACGACGACGTTGCGCCGTTTGACCAGGTTCTGCTCGCTGCCGAACAGCCATCCGAGGACGGGCAGGCTGCCCAGAACCGGGATCTTGTTGCTCTGCTGCACCATCATCTCGCGGCCGTAGCCGCCGAGGACGACCTCTTCGCCGTCCTTGACCCGCAGGGAGGTGTCGAAGCTGCGCGCCACGAGCTGGGGCCGGCCGGTCGAGTCGAACCCCGTGTGGCCGGTCACTTCCAGTTCCAGGTCCAGCGTCACCCCCTGCGTGCCGACCAGTGGCTGCACCTTCAGCCGGACGCCGGACCGGGCGCTGTCCAGGGCGCGCTCTCGCTGGTCGCCGACCACGACGCGGTCGTCCACGCCGGCCCGCAGGCTGGTCCGCCAGTAGAAGATGTGGTCGCCGACGTCGATGACGGCCGGCCTGTCGTGCCGCGAGATCACCTTGGCGCTCGTCAGCACGCGGGCTTTGTCCTTGGCCACGAGGAAATCGAAGAACCCGCTGTGCATGTTGAGCCGGTAGCTGTAGTGGTTGCTCGGCCCGCCGATCGAGTACCCGGGCACGTCGTCGGTCTCGGAGAGGAAGCCGCCGGCAAAGAGTTCGCGGCCGGGCCCGTTCTTCCACGACACGTAGTCCAGCCCGAGCGCCGTGTCGTTCTCCACGTTCACCTCGTAGAGAGTCGCCTCGATCATCACCTGCGCCGGGGGCTGGTCCAGCTCCGGCAGCCATCGTTCGATATCCTCGATGGCGCTCGGCACATCCTGGAACAGGTAGGCATTGACCGGCAGGTCCGCCACCTGGTCACCGGTGGCCCGGTTCGGCGAGAGCACGGCATTGACCAGGGCGACGAAGGACGGATCGGCCACGCTCCGGTGCCGGGGGCGGTAGTAGAGCGTCCTGTCGCCCGACGACGTCGTCAGGCCCGGCACGTCGATGACCTCCATCAGCCGGTCGAGATACGGGATCTGGTAGATGGGCACCATCACGACCGCCTTGCCGCTTCGGACCGACCCGTGAGGGTCCGCCGGATCTTCGGGCTTGCCGTAGAGGAACCAGGCCCCCTCCTCGATCTCCGTGCTGCGGCGGATGAAGCGAATCACCTCGTACGGGTTCACGTTGTCCAGGTCGTAGACCTTCGGCACGTAGCGGTTCGTCTGCGCCTTGTTGGTGGTACGCAGCACCCGGATCAGCGTCGTGGGCGCTTCGCCGGGTGACCGGAACTCCGCCCCGACCTCGCCCTGGGCGGCCGCACAGGGAGCGGCGCACAGAGCCAGAAAGACCGCTGTGAAGAGAGCCCTCCGCTTCATCAATCCGTCCTTTCCTGAGGAGATTCGCCGATTTCGAGAGCCTTGACGACACCGCTGTACGCGTTGACGGTGAAGGCCGCAGGCGCGCTCAGCGGATCATCCTCCGCGCCCAGCAGGACAACCCACACGTAGAGGCCGGTCTCCCCCAGCGGCACCAGAACCGCCCGGGCCGGCACGGTCCCATCGGCCCCCCCCTTCTCCCTTGCCAGGGCGACGGCCTGTCGGCGGACAACGATGCCCGAATAGGGGTCTCGCTCGAACATCCGCTCGTGCGACACGGCGAACGGCGCCGGCTCGGAGTAGCAGGTCGACAGAGGCGGCGAACCGGCCTCGGCCCCGCGGCAGCCGCTCAGGCCGACCATGAGCCCCCACTCGCCCGCCTCATCCGTCAGATCGCAGAACAGGAACGTGCGCCCGGTGCTCTCCCCCGGAGAGATGAGGCGGGGCTGCCCGGCGGCCTGGTTGGGGAGCACGGGCCGGCGCACCAGGAGTTCTCCCACGCCCGGCCGGCCCCGGCGGAACTTCAGCCCGTCGTTGTCCAGAGAGGGCACGAGCAGATCGCAGGCGCCCACGTTCGTCACGCTCACGGCCGCCCTCACCGGCTCGCCCCGTGCGTAGGTCGCCGAATCCAGCGAGAGCCGCACCTCCGCCGCGTGATCCGGCGGCCTCGTTGCCGCACAACCGACGGACGCCGCCAACGCGGCGACCACGGACAAGAGCACGACGACGGACCGAATGCTTCTGACTCCCGTGAACATGCGTCCGAATCCCTCCTGACCAGCCACTGTGAGATGACCTGAACCGCCGGGGGCGACGGGGCCTCCCCGTGCCCAACCGTCTCCGACCGCGACGGATCGCGGGCTCGTTCGCCGTTCGCGCCAGGACGTGTCACAGACAAGGAGCGCGCCCGTGATCCCATGTCACGACTGCGTGCATGCCATCAGGACGGCGCCGACTGCGCCGAGCAGCAACATGCCGGTCCCTTTGATGACAGCTGCAGGGGCCAGTCCTTGAGCAGGTCCGACAGGCGGCGTCGGGAGTGCCGCCACGCGGAAAAGTGTACAATCGATGCCGCCCAAGCCGCAACCAAACCGAACGCGATCAGGGAACCCATCAGTGAGCAGTCCGGCATGTCCCTTCACCTCCTTCCTCACGGACGCTCGTCGAGCGAGCGCGCCTGTTGCCGAATGGAAGGTTAATGCAGGGATGTTAGGGCAGGATGGAGGGCGAATGAGATTCGCGGGAGGTCCACCGGCCCGGACGCGGGACGCGATCTACGCCGGCAGGACCAGGCAGAAGGTGCTGCCCTCCCCCACGCGGCTCTGCACCGTCACCTGCCCGCCGTGCACCCTCGCGATGTGCTGCACGATGGCCAGGCCCAGCCCCGTGCCGCCGAGCGCCCGGCTCCGCGACTTGTCCACGCAGTAGAACGGCTCGAAGATGCGCTCGAGATGCTCGCCCGGAATGCCGCAACCGTGGTCGCGCACGCAGATGCGCACCCGCGAGTCGGCCCGGTCGGCCTCCACGGTCACCGTGGCCCCGTCGGGGCTGTACTTGACGGCGTTGTCCAGCAGGTTGACCAGCGCCTGCTCGATCAGCCGCGGGTTCATGCGCGCCTCGAGCGACGGCGGGCAGGAGGACTCGATGCGGATCCGTCGGTCGCCGGCTCGAGGTTCGCAGTCGGCGATCGCCGCGCAGATGACCTCCGCCGGATCGGTCGGTCTGAGGTCGATGGCTTCGGCCGCGGCTTCCCGTTCGATGCGGTAGAGGGCCAGCAGGTCGTCGATGATGCGCAGGTCGCGATCGACGGCGATGACGCCCTCGGCCATGCTGGCCAGCACCGCCTCGTGCTCCCGGTTCTGGCGGCTGACCGTCTCGATGTGCTCGCGCAGGCCGGCGGCCAGGACCTGGTAGCCTTCGCGGGCCAGGCTGTAGCTGACGAGCTGGACGATGTCCTCCTCGTCGTCGACGACCAGCACGCTTTCTCGGGCCATGGCGGCTCCCTGACCACAGGACGCTTGATGCCCTTCATCGTCGCGCCGGACGGTTAGGATACGACAAAGGCCGAGTCAAAGAACCGTGTGGCAGCCGCCTCACACGCGCGGCGCGGTCACCTGTCCGTGGGTGTCGATCGTGTACTCCTGCAGGGTCTTGACGTCCATCGCGCACTGCTTCATGCGGGCGATGGCCTGGCAGGCCGCCGTGGCGCCCCTCACGGTGGTGATGATCGGCAGGCGCCGCGCCCAGGACGTGCTGCGGATGGCCACCTCGTCGCGCCGGGGGTGCTTGCCGCTGGGGGTGTTGATCACGAGGGCGACCTCGCCGTTGATGATGCGGTCCACGATGTGCGGCCGCCCCTCACGGACCTTGTTGACCCGCTCGCACTCCAGCCCCTGGCCGGCCAGCCACGCGGCCGTGCCGTCGGTGGCACAGAGGCGGAATCCCATCTCGGCGAAGGCCGCGGCGGCCGCGGCGGCCTTGGCCGTCTTGTCGCGGTCGCGCAGGCTGAAGAACACGGTGCCCTCGACAGGCAGTTCGCAGCCGGCGCCCAGCTCGGCCTTGGCGAAGGCCATCCCGAAATCGTCGGCGATGCCCATGACCTCGCCGGTGGACCGCATCTCCGGCCCGAGCTGCGTGTCGATGCCGGGGAACCGAGCGAACGGGAAGACGGCTTCCTTGACGGCCACGTGCCGCACGTGCACCTCTTCGGTGAAGCCGAGTTCCTCGAGCGTCCGGCCCAGCATGACGCGCGTGGCCAGTTGTGCCATCGGCACGCCGATGGCCTTGGAGACGAACGGGATGGTGCGCGAGGCGCGGGGATTGGCCTCCAGGACGTACACCTCGCCGTTCCGCACGGCGTACTGCACGTTGACCAGGCCCACGACGTTCAGCCCCGTCGCCAGGGCCCTGGTCTGGCGGGCGATCTCCTCGCAGATGGCGGGCGGCAGCGTCTGCGGCGGGATCACGCACGCGCTGTCGCCGCTGTGGATGCCGGCTTCCTCGATGTGCTCCATGAGGGCGCCGATGACGACCATCCGGCCGTCACTGACCGCGTCGACGTCCACCTCGATGGCGTCCTCGAGGAACTTGTCGACCAGGATCGGCCGCTCCGGCGACGCCACAACGGCCTCGGCGACGTAGTGCCGGAGTTCCTCGGCGTCGTAGACGATCTCCATGGCCCGGCCGCCCAGCACGTAGGACGGGCGCACGAGCACCGGATAGCCGATCTTCTCGGCCAGCGCCAGGGCCTCCTCGTAGGAGACGGCCGTGCCGCTGGCGGCCTGCTTCAGACCCAGGTCGTCCAGGAGCTGCCGGAAGAGCTTCCGGTCCTCGGCGGCATCGATGCTGGCGCAGCTCGTACCCAGGATCGGCACGCCGTGGGACTCGAGTTCCCCGGCGATGTTCAGCGGCGTCTGGCCGCCGAACTGCACGATGACGCCCCGCGGCTTCTCCGCATGCACGATGTTCAGAACGTCCTCGACCGTCATCGGCTCGAAGTACAGCCGGTCCGACGTGTCGTAGTCCGTGCTGACGGTCTCGGGATTGCAGTTGACCATGATGGCCTCCAACCCCGCGTCGCGAACGGCCAGGGCCGCATGCACGCAGCAGTAGTCGAACTCGATGCCCTGCCCGATCCGGTTCGGCCCGCCGCCGAGGATCATGACCTTGTCGCGGGCGGACGCACGGCACTCGTCGGTCTGCTCATAGGTGCTGTAGAAGTACGGGCGCTCGGGGTCGACCTCGCCCGCACAGGTGTCGACCAGCTTGTAGCCGGGCAGCAGGCCCAGTTCCTCGCGCCGCCGCCGCACGGCCCATTCCCGGCAGCCGGCCAGCGCGCCGATCTGGCGGTCGCTGTAGCCCCACCGTTTCGCCCGCAGCAGCAGTTCCTCGGGCAGCGCCCTCAGGCCGCCGGCGCGCGTCGCTTCGCCGATCCGCCGCTCCAGTTCCACAAGCTCCCGGAAGTTCTCCAGGAACCAGCGGTCGATCCTGCTCAGGTCGTGGATCTGCTCGACGGTGAAGCCCGCCTTCAGCGCATGGCGGATGTAGAAGATCCGTTCGTCGTTCGGGACGGCCAGCTTCTGGGTGATCGTCTGCTCGTTGGGGGGCTCGACCGGGTCCTTGCCGTCGGCTCCGAATCCGTAGCGGCCGATCTCCAACGAGCGCAGGCCCTTCTGAAATGCCTCCTTGAAGGTGCGCCCGATCGACATGCTCTCCCCGACGCTCTTCATGCTGGTGTTGATGACGCGCGCGGCCTGGGGGAACTTCTCGAACGTGAACCGCGCGGCCTTGTAGACGCAGTAGTCCACCGTGGGCTCCTGCAGCGTATGCGTGCTGCCGGTCACGTTGTTGAGCACCTCGTCCAGCGTGTAGCCGACGGCCAGCTTGGTGGCCACCCGGGCGATGGGCAGGCCCGTGGCCTTGCTGGCCAGGGCCGAGGAGCGCGACAGGCGCGGGTTGACCTCGATGACGACGATGGCGTCGCTGTGCGGATCGCCGGCGAACTGGACGTTGACGCCCCCGCCCTTCATGCCCACCCGGCGGATGATCCGCCGGCAGGAGTCCACGTAGCGCGCGTAATCGGCCGTCGTCAGCGTCTGGGCGGGGGCCACCACGGCGCTGTCGCCGGTGTGAACCCCCATCGGGTCCACGTTCTCCATGCTGGTGACGATGATCACGTTGTCGGCGCAGTCGCGCATGACCTCGAACTCGATCTCCTTCCAGCCGATCACGCTCTGCTCGACCAGGACCTCGTTGACCGGGCTGGCGCTCAGGCCGGCGGCCAGCAGTTCGGGCGCCTCCTCCAGGTTGTAGGCGGTGCTGCCACCCGTGCCGCCGAGCGTGAAGGCCGGCCGGATGATGACCGGCAGGCCGATCTCCCGCACGACGTCCATGCCCTGGTCCACCGTGTGCGCGATGCCGCTGGCGGGCACCTGAAGGCCGATCTCCAGCATGGCGGCCTTGAACTCCTCGCGGTCCTCCGCCGTCTGGATGCCGTCCGGATCGCACCCGAGGACCTCCACGCCGTAGCGCTCGTAGACGCCCGCGCGCGCCAGGAACACGGCCACGTTCAGGCCCGTCTGCCCGCCCAGCGTCGGCAGCACGGCGTCCGGCCGCTCCCGGGCGATGATCTTCTCGATCACCTCGGCCGTGATGGGCTCAACGTAGGTGCGGTGGGCCATGACCGGGTCGGTCATGATGGTGGCCGGGTTGCTGTTGATCAGAACGACCTCGTAGCCCTCCTCCAGCAGCGCCCTGCACGCCTGGCTCCCGCTGTAGTCGAACTCGCAGGCCTGGCCGATCACCACCGGGCCGCTGCCGATCATCAGTATCTTCTTCAGGTCCGTTCGCTTGGGCATGGCCGCGTCGAGTCCTTCACGAACAGCCGCGCGCAGGGTGGCGCACGGTCAACTGATCTCTTCGATGAACCGCCGCACGTGCGCGCTCACCTCGCCCGGCAGCGGCGCCGTCGGCATGAACTGGATCCCCGTCGCCGTGCCGTCCGCCGAACGGATCCCCTCCACCGTGCCGTCGTTGACGTTCTCCCACAGCAGTTCCGCCCGATCGCTTCCGCACACGCTCCGGCGTTCCAGCACGACGGTATGCCGCTGTCCGGTCACCAGTGTCGCGCCGTCGGCGAGACAGCGCACGGGGTAGTTGACCCCGTGATGGCCGCGCCTCAGGAACGTCAGCGCGCAGCCGAGCGCCATGCCCAGCGCCACCTGGCCGAGGCCCCACGCGAAGACGGGCACGCGGCCCAGAAGGCCCTTCAGTGCCTCCACAGCCGCCTCAGGCGGCCGCGCCAGGGCCGGCCCGTCGCTGACGAAGACCGCGGCCGGCCCCCCGCCCAGGACCTCGTCGGCACGGGCGTCCGCCGCGTGCAGCACGGGCGCACACACCTGCCGAAGCTGCGCCAGCTCCGAACGCCGGATGCCCAGGTCCAGCACGGCGGCCGCCGGCCCGTCGCCCTGCGCATCCCCGCACCCGCCGCCGGGCGCGCATGCCGGACGCTCCATTCCCGCCAGCGACCGGCGCAGGGCGTCCGCATCCTCCCCGGCCGGCGCGATGGCCGCGGCCATCTCGCCGTGTTCCCGCAGGTGGACGGCCAGGCCGCGCGTGTCGACGTCGGTCAGGCAGGGCACGCCATTGCGCTGCAGCAGGGCCGCGAAGTCCTCCTCGGCCCGCCAGTGGCTGCGGCACGGGCTGAGCACCTTGACCACCAGGCCCGCCGGCTGCACCCGCGGCGATTCGGCAAAGGTCTCCGCCGCCCCCACGTTGCCGACCTCCGGATAGGTGAAGGCCAGCAGCAGACCGCGATACGCCGGGTCGGTGACCATCTCCTGGAAGCCGACGACCGCCGTGTTGGCGACCACCCAGCCCCGGGCCACCTTCGCCTCGCCGGCCAGTCGGCCGTTCAGACGGGTGCCGTCGGACAGCAGAATGTATCCGTCCATCTCTGTTCGCTCTCGGCTCTGTTGACGCTTCGGAAGGTCCCCACGCCGACCGCACGGTCGCCTTCAGACATACTCGACGGTCGCCGGCGGCTTCGGCGTCAGGTCGTACAGGCACCGGTTGACGCCCGGAAGGCTCGTGATGCGCGCGCAGATCCGTTCCAGGGTCTCCCAGGGCAGCCGAGTGGGCGTTGCCGTCCGCGCGTCCACGCTCTCGATGCAGCGGACGACGATGATCCGGCCGAACTCCCGCCTGCCGTCCCGGATGCCGGTGGCCTTGTCGTTCAGAAGGACGGCCAGGTACTGGAACGCCCCGCTGTCGGCCAGCTCCTCCTCCACGACGGCCGTGGCCGCCCGCACGACATCCAGGCGCTCCTCGGTCACCTCGCCGACGATGCGCGCGGCCAGCGCCGGGCCGGGGAACGGTATGCGCTCGCTGATCTCCGCCGGCAGGCCCACGAGCCGGGCCACCCGGCGCACGCCGTCCTTGCGCAGCGTCTTCAGGGGCTCCAGCACGCCGTAGCCGTAGGCGTCCTGAGGGTCGATCCCCACCTGCGACAGGATGTTGTGCTGGCGCTTGACGCCCGCGACGGTCTCCTCGATGTCCGTCAGGATCGTGCCGTGAATGAGGAACCGTGCGCCCGATTCCCGCACGATGCGCGAGAAGACGCGGGAGTAGAACGTCTCGGTGATCGCCCGGCGCTTCTCCTCCGGATCGGTCACCCCCCTCAGGGCGCCCAGGAACTCGGCGCGTGCGTCCACGAGCGTCACGGGGATGCCCATCCCGGCAAACACCGCCACGACGCGCTCCGGCTCCCCCTCGCGCATCAGCGCGCTGTCGATGAAGAACGTCTTGAGCCGCTCTCCCAGCGCCCGGTGACCGAGCACGGTGCAGACGGCGCTGTCGACGCCGCCGCTGAGGGCGTTCACGGCGATGCCGTCGCCCACGGTGTCACGGATCTCAGCGACCTGCTCGTCCACAAATGCCCGGTCGTCCATCGCTGTCTCCTGCAGGTACACCGGCGGCCCAAGCGGATGTCTCACGGGTTCCGAGGGCGCGGCGATGGGCCCACGAGGTGCACCGCCCGCGCGGGAATTCACCCGGGGATGGTATCGCATTCGCCGCCGGGACGCAAGTCACAGATCGGCATGGGATTGCGGCCCTCCGGCCGTCCGTGCCCGTCCGTGTGTGCGTTCGGGTTGCACGCCCGCCGGAGCACCGGCCGCCGCTTGACAGCAGGGCCCGTGGTGCGTAGAGTCCTTGTTCCGTACCCCGGCATCCATCGAGGCCGCCCCCGGGGCCCCTGCGGAGGTCATCGCGTGAGCTGGCGCGCATTCGCGATCGGGCTGCTCGCCATCGTCGTCGTCTGCCTCGTCGAGGTCTACAGCGGCGTCGTCCACCCCTACGGAAGCATCACGGGCACCACCCTGCCCGCTGCGGCGGTGCTCGTGCTGGTCCTGCTGACCGTCGGCCTCAACCCCCTCATCGGCCTGGTGCGGCGTGGCTGGGCGTTCCGCCGGGCGGAGCTGATGGTCGTCTACGCCATGGTCCTGTGCGCCTGCGTCGTGCCGGGCGACGGCTTGGGGGCGTTCTGGTACTCGGTGCTGGCGGGCGGCCCCTACATGGCGCGCCGGGCGGACCTGCACTGGGAAGACACCGGCTCGCTGACGGTGATCAGCGAGGACCTGGTGCTGAGCAAGGACCCGAAGTCGGTCGCCGCCCTGCAGTACTTCGAAGGGACCCGGGAGGGACGCGTCCCGTGGCGCATGTGGGTGCGCCCGATCGTCGCCTGGTCGGTCTTCTACCTGCCGATGTTCCTGGCCGTGCTGCTTCTGTGCGCGATCCTGAGGCGCCAGTGGGTGGAGGTGGAGCGCCTCATGTTCCCCCTGGCGCGCATTCCCCTGGAGTTCACCGAGGGGAGTGCGCGGGACGGCCTGCTGCCGGATTTGTTCGGCAACCGGGCGTTCCTCATGGGGCTGCTGGTGAGCGTCGGGTTCCGCTTCCTGCGCGCGGTGCCCCTGTTCTTCGACGCCGAACGCCGATGGGACCTGGCCCTGCCGCTGGCCGGCATCTTCTCAGGCACGCCGTTCGAGCTGATGAACTTCCACGACATCACGCTGAACTTCACGGCGATCGGGTTCGGATACCTCGTCCCGGCGGACGTCTCGCTGAGCGTGTGGTTCTTCTTCCTGTTCAGCCGCGTCGAACTGCGCGTCGCCCACAGCCTGAACATCACCAGCGCCCAGGGAGGCACCTACAGCAAGCTGATGAAGTGGCAGCAACTGGGCTCGAACCTCGTGTTCGTCATCGGCATGTTCTACGTCGCACGGCGCCATCTGTGGACGGTCCTGAAGAAGGCCCTCTTCCTCTCCCGCACAGACGAGGACGCCTCGGAACCCGTCAGCTACTTCTGGGCGTTCTGGGGCTTCCTGCTCGCCATGGCCTTCTGTATCGGCTGGCACATGTACTACGACGTGCCGCTCTGGGTGGCCGCCTACGGCATGGCCCTGCTGTTCTGCTGGTTCCTGGCCTACGCCCGCGTGACGGCCCAGGGCGGGCTCTACATCGCGCGTCCGATGTGGTGGATCCAGGAGACCATCCACAGCACCACGGGCGCGCTCACCGGCAGCGGCGCCGTGCTGATGACGGCCCACGAGAACATGCTGATGTACGGCTCCAACATCATGCTCATGCCCGTCGCCATGGACGTCTTCCGCATCTCCGACGCCATCGGCCGGCGCAAGCGTCTGCTGGTCCCCGCCATCATGTGCGGATTCGTGGTGGCGATCGTCGTCACCTCGTACATGTTCCTGAAGATGGCCTACGGCGTCGGGGCCGTCAACTTCGCCTACTCCTGGGCGACCATGAACGTGCCCCGCTACGTCTTCGACTGGTCCCACGCGATCATCAAGCAGCCTCGCCAGCAGATGCACTTCTACCCGGGCTCGTTCGCCTTCGGCTTCCTCCTGACCGGCTTCATCATGCTCATGCGGGGGCGCTTCTACTGGTGGCCCATCCATCCGATCGGCCTGCTGGCCTGCAACAGCTACGCGGCCCAGCGCATCTGGGTGCCCTTCTTCCTCGGCTGGCTGATCAAGACCCTCCTGATGAAGTTCTCCGGCGGCCAGAAACTGCGCACCGTCCGCGTCTTCTTCATCGCCTACATCGTCAGCGAGATCACCCTCGGCGGCCTCTCGACCGCCGTGCGCATGATCTCCGGAGGAGCCGTCCCCGAGTTCTGACGGCAGCGCCTGCGCTCCGGGCCGGACAGCCCCGTTCGGTTGACTCGCCCGCCCCGCACGCGGTACAAGGACGTTCGCACAGTCCTCTCGCTCGGAGCAGCCGATGAGCCTGCCCATCAGCTTCATCGTGGACGACCCCGCCCCGCTGGTCAACGTCTACTGGTGGCACGTCGCCGCGCGGTCCGCCGACGGAACCGCCGTGCTCAAGTCCGGCGAGCCGGTCGTGCGCGACGTGCCCGTGGACTTCATCCGGCGCTTTGCCGACGTGGTCGAGCGGCACGGCCTGCGCGGCAAGTTCAGCGTCCTGCCCGTGCCCGCCGCACTCGGCCCCATCACCGAGGGCTGGCCCGGCTGTGACCGCCGGGGGCTGCAGGACTGGCTCTCCGTCGCCCGGGAACGCATCGCCCCGCAGTTCGACATCACCCCCGAGATACTCACCCATGCCCGCGCCGTCGACCTCGACACGATGGACCCCCTGGACGAGAACGAGCGCGACTGGGCCTCCCACCAGACCCACGAAACGCTCACCCCCTACATCGCAAAGGCCCTGCAGATCCTCAAGGAAGCGGGCCTGGAGGCCACCGGGGTGACCTCGCCCTGGGACTTCGGACGCGAGGTCGAACCCGATTACCGCATCGCCATCCGCACGGCCATGAAGGAGGTCAACGGGCGCGATCGCGCCTGGTACTTCCTCCACACCGACACCCGCACGGTCGAGCCCCGCTCGGAGGTCGTCTGGCGCGACGGAGACGCATGGCTCGTCAGCCTCTGGTCGCGCTGCGACGACTACCTGTGGAACACGATGGAGACGGCCCGCACCGACGATGCCTGCGTCCGCTCCGTCGCCGACCGGTTCCTGACGGACGACGGCGCCGGCGGCCGCCTGGCGGAGCTCCTGCAGGCCGGCGAACCGATCGTCTTCCACAGCCACTGGCAGAGCCTCTTCTCCAACGGCCGCGAAACCGGCCTGCGCATCCTCGACGAGGTCGGCCGCCGCATCCGGCAGGCCTGGGGCGATCGGGTCACCTGGCTGAAGTGCAGCGACCTGGCCGCCCGGATTGCCGCCGGAAGCCCCCGCCGATAGCCCCGGCCGTCCGTGCCCGTCCGTGGCCGTCCGTGCCCGTCCGTGGCCGTCCGTGCCCGTCCGTAGCCGTCCGTGTGCGTCCGTGGCCGTCCGTGTGCGTCCGTGGCCGTCCGTGTGCGTCCGTGGCCGTCCGTGTGCGTCCGTGTGTGGCGGCGCCCCCGCCCGGCGGGCCGGCGGTTGTCATTGACGGCCGGCCCCGCCGCCGGTAGATTGCACGGCGGTCGGACCCGTACTCCCCAGGAGAGAATGCGCAATGCGACTTCATGCGCTGTTCAGCGACAACATGGTCCTTCAGCGCGACGTCCCGGCACGCGTGTGGGGCTGCGACTCGCCCGGGCAGAAGGTTGCCGTCCGCGTCGGCAAGGCCACTGCCCGAGCGGTGGCCGGCCCGGACGGACGCTTCATGGCGCGGCTTCCGCGCCTGGCGGCCGGCGGACCGTTCACGATGGTCGTCGAGGGCTCGTCGAGCGTGACCGTGCGGAACGTCATGGTCGGGGAGGTGTGGCTCTGCTCCGGCCAGTCCAACATGCAGATGCGGGTCAGCGAGGCGAAGAACGCCGAGCGTGAGATCGCGCACGCCCGGCACCCGAATGTGCGCCTCTTCTCCGTGCCCATAGCCGCCACGGTGGAGCCGGTGCTCGACGTGGACGCGTCGTGGCAGGTGTGCGCGCCCGAGACCGTCGCGTCCTTCAGCGCCGCCGCCTACTTCTTCGGGCGGGCGCTGCAGCGGAAGCTCGGCGTGCCCGTGGGGCTGATCCACAGTTCGCTCGGTGCCACGCGCATCGAGGCGTGGATGAGCCGCGAGGCACTCCTCGGCGACCCCGAGTGCGGGCGGGAAGTGGAGGAGTATGAGAAGAGCCTGCCCGACTTCGAGCGGCGGCTGGCCGAATACAGGGCCATCGTCGCCGCCGGCCCCGACAAGTACTACCCCGCCGACCCCGGCAACGTGGGCCACGGGCGCGGCTGGGCGGCGCCCGGCGCCGACTGCTCCGACTGGGGCGAGATGACGGCGCCCGGCTACTGGAACGCCCAGGGCATGGACTTCAGCGGCGTCCTCTGGTTCCGCAAGGAGGTGGAGATCCCCCGCAAGTGGGCCGGCCGCGACCTGCTGCTGGGCCTGGGCGCCCTGGACAAGACGGACACCACCTACTTCAACAACGTCAGGGTGGGCGGCATCGGCAAGGAGGACGACGACGCCTGGTGCCGCGACCGCGAGTACACCGTGCCGGCCGCGCTCGTCAAGCCCGGCCTCAACGTGATCGCCACACGCATCTACTCATGGGGTTTCGACGGCGGCTTCCGCGGCGGGTGGGACAAGATGACGATCCGCCCCGCCGACGCGCCCCGGGCGCGCGGAATTTCGCTGGCCGGCACGTGGCGCTGCAAGGTAGAGCACAACTTCGGCAGGATCACGGTCATGCGCGACCTGCCGCCCTGGGGGCCCGGCACCAGCAACTCGCCCTTCGCGCTCTTCAACGGCATGATCCGCCCGCTGATTCCCTATGGTATCCGAGGCGCCGTATGGCACCAGGGCGCCTCGAACCTGCGGCAGGCGTTCAAGTATCGGCGGCGGCTGGCCATGCTCATCCGCGACTGGCGCCGGCAGTGGCGCCGGCCCGACCTCTGGTTCAACGTAGTCCAGCAGGAGAACTACGGCCCGCTCGACCGCTTCCCGGTCGAGAGCGCGTACGCCGAACTGCGCGAGTCGCAGCTCAGGGCTCTGACGATCCCGCGCGTGTCGGTGACGGTGGCCATCGACATCGGGGGCGTCAACGAGGTGCATCCGCTCAACAAGCAGGAACTCGGGCGGCGCATCGCGCTGGCGCTCCTGGGCACGACGTACGGCCGCAAGCGGCCGGCGCACTCGGGGCCCATCTACAGGTCGTACCGGCGCGTGGGCGGCACGATGCGGCTGAGCTTCGACCACGTGGACGGCGGCCTCGTGGCGAAGCGAGGCAAGCTGAAGGGCTTCGCCATCGCCGGCCCCGACCGCAGGTTCGTGTGGGCACAGGCCAGGATCGTGGGACGGTCGGTGGTGGTGTGGAGCGAGGACGTGCCGAAGCCGGCGGCCGTGCGCTACGGCTGGGGCGCCAACACGGACGGCAACCTCTACAACAGGGCGGGCCTGCCGACCTGGCCCTTCCGGACGGACAGATGGCCCGGCCTCACCCGGAAGCGCCGCCGTCTCAACAACGGATAGCCCCGGGCGTCCGTGCCCGGGGGATGCCCGGGCGGCGCGGTCACGGCCGCAGCCAGCGGGCGATCCAGCGATAGGCGAACTCGCGCACGTCGTCCACCGTGTCGTGCCCGTCGCCGTGAGTCAGCGTGCAGAAGCACTCCGGGCGGCCCAGCAGGGCGTAGGCCCGCTGCCCGCGCACGTAACACTGGAAGTTGGCGTCCGCGTAGGGGTTATGGGCGTCGTTGAACGGCTCCAGCAGCAGCAGCGGCCGGGGCGCGCACAGGGCGACCATGTCCTGGTAGTCGTAGAGCATCGTCCCGTGCGCCTCGCGCATGTGCTCGATCCACCGCGGACTGGACCGCGTGGCCGGATGGCCCGAGACGAGCCGATAGACGTTGGTCAGGTTGGGGCTGACGCCCGTCGAGGGCACGGCGACCGCGATGCGCTCGTCGAAGGCCGCCAGGAAGATGGCCATGCGGCCGCCCAAAGAGTTGCCGATGGTGCCGAACCCGCCCGGAGCGACGAAGGGCATCGTCTCCAGGGCGTCCAGCAGGCGGCGGCCTTCCCAGAGCCGCCGCCCGTCCAGCGACCACTCGGGATACTCGTCGTGGAGCCTCGCCATGGAGGCCATGTAGCGGGTGCGGATATCGCCCTCCGACAGGTCGCGCCCGCCCGTCAGCCGCTCGCCGAACTCGTAGATATCCGGCGCCACGGTGACGAAGCCCCTCCGCGCCAGATCGATCGCGTAGGCCCGGCGCGGCCGTTCGGTCGGGTTCAGAACGTTGTACTTGCCGTGCACGGTGTCGGTGCCATGCCAGACGACGACCGCCGGCGCCGGGGTCCGCTCATCGACCCCGTCCGGCAGGACGACCACGGCCGGCGCCCACTCGTCGGGCATGACGCGGACGCGGATCTTCCGGTGCCGGAGCCCGTAGTCCTCGTATTCCTCCGCGGGCTCCCAGGCAGGCTCGACGGCCACGTCCGGCGGCGTCCCCATCGAGGACATCACGCGGGCACGGATCCGCTCGCGGATCAAGGGCCACTCGTCGGGCCGGGTATCCTGCAACACCACATCGCGAAACATGGACGGCTCCTGCTCCTGGTGCGGCCGCGCCGGCCGGGGGCTTCGGGGCTTCCCTGCGACGAAGGGGCAGGCTACCAGAGATCGCCCGGCGGGGCAACCTCGCAGGGAAACGGACCCGTCCGGATGCCGCGGGCCCGGCCTCGGCGCTGGACACGGGGCAGGCGTCTCGGTTACAAGTGGTGCACCCCCGTCCCTCTGTCGCGGCGGTCCCCATGGAGCAACAGCGGCCACCATCCGTACGCTGGCTCACGGCCAGCGTGTGCGCCTCCTTCCTGGTCTATGCCAGCACGCCCACGCTGCTGGCGGTATCCCTGAAGGCCATCGGCGCCGACCTGGGGCTCGGCTACGGCGCCCAGGGGGCGCTGGTCCTGGCCCGGTCGGTCGCCCTGGGGATCATCACGGTTCTGGCGGGCTTCCTCGCGGACCGCTGGGGCAAGCGCCTCATCCTGCCGGCCGCCATGCTGCTGGCGGCCGTCGGCATGCTCGTCGTCGGCGGCAGCACGGGGCTGGCGGGCCTGCTGGTGGGCGTCATGGTCACGAGTATCGGCCTGGGCGGCCTGGAGGCCCTTAACGGCGCCCTGGTCTCGGACCTCTATCCGCAGTCGGTGGACAGCCGCGTGAACGCCATCTTCGGCTTCTACCCGGTGGGCGTGGTCATCTCCTCGCTGGCCGTCGGCGCAGCACTTGACGCCGGCGTCGACTGGCGGGCGCCGTTCGCCCTGCTGGCGATCCCCTCCATCCTGGTGATGGCCATGTTCCGGCTGGGCCGCTATCCCGCATCGTCGTCGGCCGCCGGTGCGCGCCGCCTGACGGTGCGCGGCATTCTGGCCGACCCGCGCTTCTGGCTGCTCGCGGCGGTGATGCTGCTGACGGCCGGCGCCATGGGCTGCATGGTCTACTGGGGCCCGAGCTTCCTTCAGGACGAATACGGCACGTCGGCAAAGGTCGGCTCGGCGGCCCTGGCGGTCTTCATGGTCGCGATGGCGGTCGGGCGATTCGGCACGGGGGCGGCCACGCGCCTGGCGCCGCTGCTGCGCATCATGCTGGTGATGGCCGTGCTCGGGGCCGGGGCCTCCCTGGGCGTGGTGCTGGTGGACCATGCGGCGGTCACCATCGTGCTGTATGGGGCGGCGGGCCTGGGGATCGCCTGCTTCTGGCCGGGGGTCGTGGCGCTGGCGGTCAGCCGCATCGGCGCCGGGTCCTCGGTGCTGCTGGCGATGGTCTGCAGCGTCGGCATCCTGGCCTTCGGCTTCATCCCGGCGGGCGTCGGCCTGCTGGCCGCCCGCTGGGGCCTGCGGGCCGCCCTGGGCGTCTGCCCCGTGTCCATGGTCCTGGCGGCCCTTCTCCTGGCCGGGCAGACCTGGTCGGAGGGCCGGGCGGCGGGCGTGGGACGCGGCAGCCATTGAGCCCCCGCCGGGCTTGTGCTATAGTCGGGGGCCTGCCGACGGCGCGCCGGTAGCTCAGGGGAGAGAGCAGCGGATTTCTAATCCGCCGGTCGGGGGTTCGAATCCCTCCCGGCGCGCCAGCGGGTACGCGGGGGCCAGTGGAGCCCGCTCTCGCCCACCCAGACGGGGGGCCGACCAGTCGCGTTCCGGGTTGCACTGCGGCCAACGCTGTGCTATGATTCCGACTCGTCCTGGCCGGCCATCCGGCGCGGTGCCCTGCGCAGGACGGGTTTGCGTGTACCCCCGACAACCGCGCGTCGGTCTGCGGTGGGCGTAGTTTGCTCGGAGCGGAAGCAGAAGGAGTGAGTCTCGGGCGCCGTTGGGTCCCCGGAGCAGAGGCGCCCGTGCCGCGATGATCGCATCCTCGAGGCCGGTGCGTCGGCACCGGGCAGCGGGCAACCGGTCGAGGGATACGCATGACTGGCGCAGGTTCGGACAACAGGGCTGCGGCCGTCACGGGCCTGGGGGCTGTGACGGCAATCGGGAACACCCTGGACGCGATCTCCTCCTCTCTCCAGGCCGGCAGGTCCGGCATCGTCCTTGACGAGGAGCGCCGCCGCAGGGGCTTCCGGTCGGCGCTGACCGGGCGCATTGCCGACTTCGACCCGGCCCGTTGGGGACTCTCGCGCAAGATGCTCCGCACGATGTGTGAACCCGCACAGTATGCCTGCGCGGCCACCCGGGATGCGCTGCGCGATGCCGGCCTCGCCCCGGAGGACCTGCAGAACCCGAGGTGCGGGATCGTCTTCGGCAATGACAGCACCGTCAAGCCCGTCGTCGAGTCCGTCGACATCGTGCGCGAGCAGGGCGAGACGCATTTCATCGGTGGCGGACACATCTTCCGGGGCATGAACTCCACGGTCACGATGAACCTGTCCCCGCTCCTGGGGACGCAGGGCGCGAACTGGACCGTCAGCGCCGCCTGTGCAAGCGGGGCGCACGCGATCGGCCAGGCGCTCATGCTGATCCGGTCGGGCCTGCAGAGCATCGTGCTGGCGGGCGGCGCTCAGGAGACCAACTGGGAGTCGATGGTCAGTTTCGACGCGTTGGGCGTCTTCTCGCTGAGGCAGGACGACCCGGAGCGGGCCTCGCGGCCCTTCGATGCCGATCGGGACGGCCTCGTCCCCAGCGGCGGCGCCGCGTGCCTGGTGCTCGAGGAGCTGGAGCACGCCCGCAAGCGCGGAGCCCGGATCTACGGCCTGGTCCGGGGCTACGGTTTCGCCTCGGACGGCAGCCACCTGACCAGGCCCACCGGAGACGGCGCCTTGCGCGCCATGGAAGCGGCCCTGGCGGACGCCCGGGTCTCCCCCGAGGACATCGACTACGTCAACGCGCACGCGACGTCGACGATCACGGGCGATCGAGCCGAGGCGGGCGCGATTGCCGCCCTGTTGGGTCCGGACGTGCCTGTCTCGTCAACGAAGTCCATGACGGGGCATGAGTGCTGGATGGGCGGGGCGAGTGAAGCGCTGTACGCCTGCCTGATGGCCCGGGACGGGTTCATTGCGCCCAACCTGAACTTCGGGCGCCTGGACGGCGACTGCCCGCCGATCAACGTTGTGGCCGAGACGCTCTCGCACCGGGTGCGTTGTGTGCTCTCGAACTCGTTCGGCTTTTCAGGGACGAACGCCTCGCTCGTGCTGGACTTCGCGGGAGTCGGGTCGTGGAGGGGCCGCTGACGAGCCCGTGCATCCGAACCGGCCACCGCGCACGTGCATCAGTGAGGTGCTCGGGCCGGGGGCGCGGGTCCTCGCGGCCACGGACAGCAGAGGCGTGGAACAGTGAAAGGTACTGGCGGCAATGCCGGAACGGGACGTGGTTGAGCGCGTGAACAAGCTGCTCGTCGAAGGCTTCGAGTTGGAGGAAGGCGTGCTCGCCCCCGCCGCCCTCATCCATGAGGACCTCGGCCTCGACAGCCTCGACACCGTCGATCTGGTTGTGGCGCTCGAGCGGGAGTTCGCCTGCCGGATCAGTGAGGAGCAGGCGCGTGCCATGCGGAGCCTCGAGGACATCTACCGGCACATACGGTTGCGCGTGGGCTGTCAGGAAGGAAGGGACTGACCTTGACTCCGGGTGTCCGTGCCGAGCAGGTACCCGCCCGCCGTCGCGCTCGTTCCTGGACGGGCAGAAGGCGCGGAGGAGTCGCCGGCAACTGGGCATTCACCGCGCTCGTCCGCTCGGGGGGCCTGTGGCCGGCCTATGCGCTCCTGGCATTCGTCGCGGCGTACTTCGTGGCGTTCGCGCCCGCGGCGCGGCGGGCCTCCGCCGCATACCGTCGGCGCATCGGGTTCCGCCAGGGCTCCTGGCCGTCGCGGCTCTGGGGCGCATATTGCCACTTCTTCCGCTTCGGCCAGATACTGCTGGACCGCTATGCGTTCGCCTCGGGCCATGCGGACTGGTTCCGTTTCGAGTTCATCGGTGAGGCACACGTCCGGTCCGCCCTGGCCAGGGGCAAGGGCGTCATCCTCATCAGCGCGCACTGCGGCAACTGGGAGGCGGCCGGGCACTTCCTGCGGGCGCTCGACGTGCCCGTCAACATCGTCGGCTACGAGGGAGAACGGGCCGACATCCGGAGCGTCTACGAGCGGGCGGGGAGCGACCGGCTCCTCAACCTGGTCAACGCGGACGGGTCTCTGGAGACGGTCGCCGTCATCACTGCGGCACTGCGCCGGGGCGAGGTGGTTGCGATGCTGGCCGACCGGCTTCTGGACGAGAGCGGCGTGGTGGTGCCGTTCCTCGGTGCGCCCGCGCGCTTCCCGGGAGGGCCGTACGTGCTCGCGGCGCTCAGCGGTGCTCCGCTCATCCACGCCTTCGCCATGCGGGAGGGCATGCGCCGCTACCGCGTCGTGGGGTATCCTCCCGAGGAGGTGCTCGCACCCGACGAGGGAGGCTGTCGCGAGGCCGTCAGGGAGCATGCGCGCAGGTTCGTGGCGCGCCTCGAGAGCGTGCTGCGGGAGCATCCCCTTCAGTGGCACAACTTCTTTGACTTCTGGCGCGACGACGAGGAAGGAGTCGCCTGATGGGAGCGAACGAGGTGAGAGCCCCGGCTGTGAAACCGATCGCCGGGACGGAGTTCTCGCCGCGCGAGATCGAGGACGCTGTGCGCAGAGGGGGCCTGCTCTCCCTGGAACTCGAGATGACGCGTGCCTGCAACCTGCGGTGCATCTACTGCTACGCGCAGGCCGGCGAGCCGATGGAGAACGAGATCCGCTTCGAGGAACTCGTCGATGCGGTGCAGCAGGCAACCGACCTGGGCGCGCGCAAGATGGTGGTCCTGGGAGGTGGGGAGCCGTGCCTCTATCGCGAGTTCCGGCGCCTTGTCGACTACCTGGCCGACCTGGACACCGTGGTGGAGGTCTTCACGAATGGGACGCTGATCGACCGGGACCTGGCCGGCTTCCTCTACGACCGCGGCGTCTCCGTGGTGGTGAAGCGCAACAGCGGCGATCCGCAGACGCAGGACGCGCTGGCGGGGTCCCCGGGGACCTTCGATCAGATCCGCAACGGACTCAACCTGCTGCTGGAGGCCGGCTACCCGGACGAGAACCACGGGATGGGCGTCCAGACGGTCATATGCCGCCGGAACCTGGCCGAGATCCCCCAGTTGTGGCGATGGGCACGCCGGCGCGGGATCACGCCCTACTTCGAGTGCATGACGCTTCAGGGACGCGCTGCGCACACCGAGAGCCTCCACGTCACCACGGCGGAGGTCCGCCGGGTTTTTGCGGAGCTCTGCCGCATCGACCGGGAGGAGTTCGGCCTCGCGTGGACTCCTCACCCGCCCCTGGTGGCTCTGAGCTGTTCGCGGCACCTCTACAGCATGGTCGTCAAGGCCAACGGCGATCTGTATCCCTGCGTCGGCGTGACCATCCCCGTCGGGAACATCCGACGCGAGCGGCTTGCCGACGTCATACGCAACAGCCCGGTCATCGATGACCTGCGGCACGTCTATGAGAGGATCAAGGGGCCCTGCCGCAACTGCCGCTACAACGGCCTCTGCTACGGCTGCCGCGGGAACGCCTACCAGTTGACGGGCGACTACCTGGCGTCCGATCCCTGCTGCTGGGTGCCGGGTGAGGCCGCCGAAGAGGCGCAGGAGGACGGATGCGCCGAGGAGTGCTCCCGGGGGCCTGCGTCGGAACCGAACGTGCTCTGCCGGAGCCTGTGCGACTTCATGCGGACGCAGCTCGTGGCCGAGGGCGTCGTGTTCGATGAGGACACGTCGTTCGCGGCCGTCGGGCTGGACTCGCTTGGTCTCATGGAACTCCTGCTGTTCGTTGAGAGGCGGTTCGGCGTCGAGGTGCCGGAAGCGGAGCTGACGCGTGCAAACCTGCACTCCGTACGGGCATTCGCCGAGTGTGTTGGGAGACTCTCCGGACTCGGCACGGCTGCGAGCGGCGAGGCGGGAGGACCATGACCGTTCAGATGTGCCAACAGCCCCTGACCGGCGGCGACTACTTCGTTCTGGCCATCGATCACGAGATGCGCCGCGCCGGGATGCACGGGAACACCTGCCGTGCATTCGTGCATCTGGACGGCAGGGCGGAGGCGGAGGGACTGCGCGCCGCCATCCGGGCCTCCGGGCTGGCCGACTGGCTGGCGGGCGCGCACGTCGGCCGGGCGGCATCCGCCGGCGAGCCCGTCTGGCAATGGTCGCCCGACGTGGGGGACGTGCCGATCGAGGAGTGCTCGGTCCCCGCGGACTGGGGCGTCGGGCCGGACCTGCCGCCCCTGGCGCCGCAGGAGGACCTCCGCCCGGACGTGCCGCCCAACGTGCGGTTCCGCCTGATGCACCGGCCGGACGGCACGAGCGTTCTCGTCCTGCTCTGGCAGCATGCACTGATGGATGCCCACGGGGCCGAACTGCTGCTGCAGCACATCAGCGCCGCCGGGGCCGGCGCATCGCCCGCAACGCGCGATGTGTTGGGTCTCGGCCACGCCGCCCGGGCGGACGGCGCGGCGGCCGGCCCGCCCACACCGGGCGCAGCGGGTGCTGCGTGGCATCATTGCATGTCATTCGTCGGCGACGTGAGCCGCCTGCCCGTGGCCTCGGTCACGCCCTGCGCCCCGGGGGGTGCCGGCGGTCGCAACCGCTTCCGGCGAATCCGGTTCGACAGGGCGGAGTCGGACGCCATCCGGGCGAGGATCGAGGGTACAGGCGCGACGGTTGCCCGGAGCGTGTTCTGCATGGCCGTCTGCATGCGTGCACTCCAGGGCGTGCTTGCGGAGCGGTCGGTCGAGCCGGCCGCGTTCCTGGTGCCCGTGCCTCACGAGCGGCGGAAGGCAGGGGCGGCCGGGCCCATCTGCTCGAACCGCATCTCCTTCCTGTTCTACCGCGCCGAGCCGGCGGACATGGTGTCGCTGGAGGGCCTGATCGCGTCGCTCGTGAGACAGATGAGAAGCCAGGTGCGCGCCGGCATCCCGGCCTCGTTCGAGCAGGCGATGGAGGTGTTCCGCCGCGTGCCGCTCGGCGCCTACTCCCGCGTCGTGCACGGCCCCTCAGCCGGCCAGGTGGCCAGCTTCTTCTTCTCGGACACCGGGGACAGCTTCCGGGACGCCCCGAGGTTCCTCGGCGCCCGCATTCGGGACGTCCTTCACGTGCCGCCCGTCCCGTTCCCACCGGGCGTCGCGATCGTCGCCGGCCAGTTCGGCGATCGGTTGAGCATCGTGCTCTCATGGGTCGAGGGCTGCCTCGATTCCGGCGAGGTCGACATGCTGGAGCGGGCCATCCGTTCGCAGATGCTGGGCGGAGGGGCCTCATGAGGTTCCTCATGGTCTCGGGCAACCAGGAGCAGCTTCCGTTCCCCGTCGCCCCGCTCGGGGCGCTCTGTGTCGCGGGATCGCTCCAGGAAGCGGGCCATTCGGTCGATCTGGTCGACCTCTGCTTCGCCCGCTCGCCCTGCGAGGACCTGCGGACCGTCCTCCAGGAGGGCGGGTATGACGCCGTGGGCCTGAGCATCCGGAACCTGGACAACTGCCTCTACGGCAACCCGGTGTCCTATTTCGACCAGTTCCGCCGATTGGCCGAGACGGTCAGGGCCGCCGCCGACGTGCCGCTGATCCTCGGAGGCAGCGGGTTCTCCGCCGCCAGCCGCGGGTGGATCGAGCGCCTGGACGCCTTCTGCGGCATCATCGGCGAAGGAGAGCGGGCCCTCCCGCAGGTTCTGGAGGCCCTCGACCGGGGCGAGGAGCCCGATGCCGTGCCGAACGTCATCCGGCGCGGGCAGACGCGGCCGCCCACCCCGGTGCTCGACATCGACCTGGACTGCATCCCGCTGCCGGCCCACGAGCACTGCGACTACGAGCAGTACCTGTCGCGCGGCGGCTTCGTCGGCGTGCAGGCAAAGCGCGGCTGCCCCTTCCATTGTATCTATTGCACCTACCCCTTGCTGGAGGGGTGCTCCTACCGGGTCCGCCACCCCGAGCGCGTCGTGGACGAGATCGCCACGGTGCACCAGTCCACCGGGGCGGGCTACTACTTCTTCACCGACAGCGTCTTCAACGCGCCGCGCGACCATGCTCTGGCCATCTGCCGCGAGATAGCCCGGCGGGGGCTGCGGGTTCAGTGGATGAGCTACTGCAACCCCGTCGGCTTCGACAGGGAACTGGCGCACGCCATGGCGGAGGCGGGCTGCATCGGCGTGGAGTTCGGCCTCGACGCGGTCACCGACAAGATGCTGCTCGCCATGGGCAAGCCGTTCGGCCTGGACGAGATTCGCGTCAGCCTGGAGGCGGCGGCGCACGCGCGCATTCCCTTCGCCGTGCACCTGCTCTTCGGCGGGCCCGGTGAGGACGTTGCGGATGTCGAGGACGCCCAGGAGTTCCTGGACTCCTGCGCGGCGCCGGACGCCGTGTTCGCCTCCGTCGGCATCCGCCTCTACGCGGACACCCCGGCCGAGAGGATCGCGCGTGAACTGGGAGCGCTCGCCGCGGACGCGGATCTGTTCGAGCCGGTCTACTTCGTGTCCGAGGGACTCGGCAAGGACCCGGTGGGCGTTCTGGACGGCATCGCCCGTCGCCGGCCGGCCTGGTCCACCCAGGCGGACTGGCAGCGCCCCGTCCTGCAGGTCGCTCAGCGTCTGGCCAACCGCAACGGCGAACGCCCCCAGTGGCGTCACATCCGGGACTACGGGGAGTACCTGCGATGGTGAGGAGGACATCCTGCAGCGGGCCGGCGGCGGGGATGGTCGGGACGATGGGCGCGCTCTGCTGCCGGAGCACCGGACAGCCGGCAGGCGTGGCGGGCGGCGGCCGGAGGATCGGCGGATGAGCACCTATCAACTGCTGCGGCACTCGGCGGAGGCGTGGGGACGACGGCCGGCCGTGATCGACCGGCACGGGCGGATTGACTACCACACGCTCTTCGCGCAGGTCGAGGACGTCCGCCGGCAGCTCCGGGGCCTGGGGGTCGGGCCCGGGCACGGCGTGGGGATCATGGCACCGAACGGACGCTCCTTCATCATCGGCGCCTTCGCCGCGACGGGGTGCGGCGCCACGATGCTGCCGATGTCGCCGACGCTTCGGCAGACGGAGCTTGACGGATTCCTTCGCGACGTGCGGGTGCACGCGATTCTGGGCCAGGGGCTTGCCTTCCGGCCTGAGGACGGCCGGTCGTCCCAGGTAGACGTGCCGGGCGTCGGGCCGATGCCGTTCACGTGGACGGACGCGCCGCGCAACAGGCCGTGCGTGGAGTTCGTGCCGGACGCGGCCTTCGTCCGCCTGACCTCCGGCACCACGGGGCGGGCGAAGGGCGTGGTGCTCTCCCACCGGAGTGTGATCGAGCGAACGGCCGCCGCCAACCGCGCGCTGGGTCTGTCGTGCGAGGACACGGTGGTCTGGGTCCTCCCGATGGCATTCCATTTCTTCGTCTCGATCGTGCTGTACCTGCGCGTCGGGGCGGCCATCGTCGTGTGTGCCGACCACCTTGCCGAGACCGTCCTGGAGGACGCCAACCGCCACGGGGGGACGTTCCTGTACGCGGCGCCCGTCCATTACCGCCTGCTGGTCGCCGAGGCGTCCGGCGCACGGTTCCGGACGGTGCGCAGGGCGCTGTCGACGGCGGTGGGCCTGCCTCTGGAGGTGGCCCACGGGTTCCGCGAGCGGTTCGGGTTCCCCCTTGCCCAGGCGTACGGGGTGATCGAGGTGGGGCTGCCGCTGGTGAACCTGGAGCGGCCCGAGGAGAGGCCGGGCTCCGTGGGGCGTCCGCTGCCGGACTGGGAGGTGGCCATCGTCGGCCTGGACGCAGCGCCCCTGCCCCCCGGGGAGGTGGGGCAGTTGGCGCTGCGTGGGCCGGGCCTGTTCGAGGGCTACCTGAGCCCCCCGACCAGGAGGGTCGACGTCCTGCACGACGGGTGGTTCATGACGGGCGACATGGCCTGGCGGGATGAGGAGGGCTTTGTTACGATAGCGGGCCGCTGCAAGTCCATGATCAACGTTGGCGGCAACAAGGTCTTCCCGGAAGAAGTGGAGCATGTGCTGGGCATGCACCCCGCCGTCCGGGCATGCCGCGTACGGGCCGAGCCGCACCAACGGCTCGACGAGGTCGTCCATGCCGACGTGGTCCTTGCGGATCCGTGCCGACCCGTGGACGCCGAGGAACTCGTCGCCTTCTGCCGCCGCCGCCTGTCGAGTTTCAAGGTGCCCGGCTCGATCACCTTCGTCCCGGCGATCACGGAGACCGCCAGCGGCAAGCCCTTTCGTTACTGACAAGGGCCGATACATGTCCTCCAGGGCTCTGCACCGTCAGCCCGGCCGGGCACATAGGGGAACGGTTGCATGAAGATACTGCTGGTCAAGCCGGCGCCGCGGCTCGATACCGTCCGAAGTGTCCACGGGCTGGTCTTCCTGGAGCCGATTGAACTCGGCTACGTCGCGGCGGCCGTGCCGGCGGGGCATGACGTGAAGACGCTCGACCTCCGCATGGCGCGTCGGCCGGGCCAGGCGTTCACTCGAACACTGCGCTCCTACCGGCCGGACGTGGTCGGCCTTTCCGGATACACGCACGAGGCGCGGCAGGTCGTCGCCCTCGCCGGCGCGGTGCGCCGGACGCTGCCGGGGGCCAGGGTCGTCGTCGGCGGCCACCACGCCACCGTCTCACCCGAGACCTACAACGTGCCGGACGTCGACGCGATCGTCCGCGGCGAGGGATGCGCTCCCTTCCGAGCCGTGATCGAGGCCCTCGCCGCCGGCCGGGCACCGTCCGGAATCGTCAACGTGATGCTCCCCGGGGCGGACTTCGACGCGGGCGAGGCCGCCCGGCTGCCGGTCTACCCCGATCTGGACGGCCTGCCCGTTCCGCGGCGGGACCTGTGGGACCCGGCGGCGTACTTCTGCGTCTGGCCGTCGGAGAGGCACCCCCGCGGTCAGACGATCTTCCCGCCCGTGGCGCTGGTGCGCTCGTCCTTCGGCTGCCACATGGACTGTTCGTTCTGCGTCGTGCCCCGGCTCTGCCGGCACCGCCACATGACCCGTTCGCCGGAACTGGTGGCGGAGGAGATTGCTTCGGTTGCCGCGAGCCACATCTACTTCTGCGACGACGAAACGTTCCTGGACCACGATCACGCCCGCCGATTGGCCCAGGCGATCCGCGAAAGGGGCATCCGGAAGCACTACTTCGCCTGGGCGCGTTCGACCTCCGTCGTCCGTGCGCCGGAGCTGTTCCGGCAGTGGCACCAGATCGGGCTGGACGCCGTCTTCCTCGGGTTCGAGGCCGTGACCGACGAGGAACTGCAGGCCATCTCGAAGCACGGGACGGTTGCGGACAACGTGCGCGCCCACGAGACGCTGCGGGAGATGGGCGTGGCCGTGCAGGGCGGCTTCATGGTGCGCCCCGACTTCGGGCGCGCGGAGTTCGACAGGCTGCGACAGACGATCGTCCAGATGCCGCCGGCGCAGATCACCCTGACGGTCTACACGCCGTCTCCGCTGAGCCCGGCCTGGTCCGCCGAGAGCGCGGAGTTCGTGTGCGACCCGTTCGACCTGCACGATTGCATGCACCCGCTCACGCCCACCGTTCTGCCGCTGAAGGAGTTCTACGAGCAGTTCGCGTCGCTGGTGTGGGACGGCGCCCGGAAGACGCCTTTCCAGACCCAGCGGAGCCGCATACCGCGCCGCGATCTGGTGCGCCTCTGGTGGAGCGCCACCGGCTACGTGCGCAGCATAAGGAAGGCCTACCGGGACTTCCCCAAGGAGCTGTGGTGACGTGCGATGGACCCGTATCCCCCTGTAGCTGCGACGGGATGCACGATGCGGCGACCGCCCCAGGGAAGGTACCTCGAGCACCGGACCCACGTGCGCGTGCGGTTCCAGGAAGTGGATTCGCTACAGGTCGTGTGGCACGGGCACTACCTGAGCTACTTCGAAGACGTGCGGGTGGCCCTGGGCCGCCGGTACGGGCTCCGGTACGACGACATCCGCAACGCCGGCCTGCGCGCTCCGGTCGTCCACCTTTCGTGCGACTTCCTGGCTCCCGCGCGCTTCGACGATGAACTCGAGCTGAGAGCCCGACTCTTCGAGCGCGAGGAGGCCAAGATCGAGTTTCACTACGAGGTCTTCAACGTCGGCACGGCCGCGCTGCTGGCCACGGGCCGGACCGTCCAGGTCTTCACCGACGAACGCGATGAGTTGCTGCTGACCCTGCCGCCGTTCATGTGCGCGTTCTACGAACGGTGGCGGGACACGATGCAGGGAAGCCATGGATGATCGCTGTGCCATCATAGGGGCGGACGTCGTCAACGCACTCGGCCTGGGAGCGGAGCAGGTCTGGGCCGCAATGATGGATGGTGTCTGCGGCATCCGCCCGTTGAGGCGGTTCCCCCGCGGGAAGTACGCCACGGACTTCGCCGGCGAACTGACGCCCGACACGGTAGAGGAATTGCGGGCCTCGGATGGCGGCGAATCCGGCGGCCTGGCGTTCCCGATGGCCCTGTATGTGGCGCGGCGTGCCCTCTCCTGCACCTCGGCGGCGCACCGGCGGGCTGGGGCGGTCGGGCTCGTCCTGTCAACGACCAAGGCGGAGATGGGCGACCTGGAGCGGCTGGCGACGGGCTCCGACGCCCCCGCCAATCCGCGCTACAATCCGTATTCCCTGGCCTGCGACGTTGCGCGCGCGCTGGGCATCGGGGGGCCGGTGCTGGCGGTGTCGAACGCCTGTGCCTCGGGCCTCATCGCGATGGTGGAGGCCGCGCGGATTTTGGAGCGCGGCGAGGCCGACGCGGTGCTCGTCGTGGGCGTGGACGTGCTCACGGACTTCGTCCTGTCGGGCTTCTCCGCGTTCCGTGCTCTCAGTCCGCAGCCGTGTCGCCCCTACGATGCCGACCGGGACGGGCTGTCGCTGGGAGAGGGGGCGGGCGCGCTGTGTCTTGCGCGCGAGCCGGCGGAGGGCGAGCACGCCCTGGCCGAGCTTGCGGGGTGGGGTATCTCGAACGACGCCAACCACATCACGGCGCCCTCGCGCACGGGCGACGGCCTGCGGAACGCCGTGGGCAGTGCGCTTGTTCGGGCCGGCATGGAGTGCTACGATGTCCATTACGTCAACGGCCACGGCACCGGCACGGTCTACAACGACGCGATGGAGGCCAGGGCCCTGTGCGATGCCCTGGCGGGGTGCCCCGTTCCCGTCAGTTCGATGAAGGGCTACTTCGGCCACACGCTGGGTGCGGCGGGCGTCATCGAGGCGGCCATCTGCCTCACCGCACTGCGGGAACGGACCGTCCCGGCTTCCCTGGGGCTGAGCACGCCCGGTGTCGGCCGGCCGCTCCGCGTCGCCAGGAGTCCCCTTGCCCTCGGCGAGATGGAGAACGTCCTCTCGGTCAAGTCCGGCTTCGGCGGTGTGAATGCCGCAGTGATCCTCAGCAGGCCCGGGGGCGGTCGATGAAGGACGTTGTAATCACTGATTGCGCATGCGTGGCCGAGGACGGCTTCGGCAACCGCCGTACGTGGCAGTCCTGGGACGGTGCGGCGCCCGGCGCCGACGACCTGCGCTGGAGCATGTTCTCAGAGACGCCCTTTGACGCGTTCCGGCGCCTGGATGCCCTCTGCAGGTACGCGCTCTCGGCGGTCGAACTGCTGACCTTGCCCCCGCCGGCGGCCGGCGGCCGGCGGCCCGACCTTGGCCTCTGCCTGGGCACCCAGTACGGATCCCTGGACGCGGACATTGCCTTCATCCGGACGGCGAACAACGCCTCCGGCCCCAGCCCGAGGTTGTTCACCTACACGCTGCCCAGCACGGCGCTGGGCGAGATCGCCATACGGCACCGGATCACCGGGCCGAACCTGTGCGTTCTGTGCGGGCCGGACAGCGGCATGGCCGCCCTGCGCGAGGGGACCTTCATGGTCGCCGACGGGACCGTGGCGGGATGCGTCTGCCTCGGGTGCGATGCCGTCTCGATGCCGGTGGCCGGCCGGTCGGTGGGCTACGCTTACGCATTTGTGCTGGAACGGGCGCCCGCAGCGTGCGAGCGCGAAGGACCGCTGGCCCGCCTCATACCCGGCGATGCGGGATGCACGCCGGCGCGGTGCGTTGCGGCCCACGACGCTCTGCCGGCGCTGTTCCGC
The DNA here is from genome assembly GCA_012728835.1 of Candidatus Brocadiaceae bacterium. NCBI lineage: Bacteria > Pseudomonadati > Planctomycetota > Candidatus Brocadiia > Candidatus Brocadiales > Candidatus Brocadiaceae > Candidatus Brocadiaceae bacterium. The sequence goes on from JAAYEJ010000011.1 coordinate 105,940, forward strand.
TACGTAGCTTCCTCGGCGCGGCCGGCCGGTGAACCCCCTTGTGAGTCACTGTGCCTGCGAGCCGCTGCGCACCCGGCGGCGCCGTGCCTCCTATGCAACCTGGACGCGGGATAGAGCAGATGCCAGATATCGTCGAGGATCTCAAGGAGCAGGTCATCAAGGCGTTGAACCTGCGGGACGTGACGCCGGAAGACATCGACCCCGACGCGCCGCTGTTCGGCGAGGGACTGGAACTCGACTCCATCGACGCGCTCGAGATCGTCGTCATGCTCGAGAAGCGCTACGGCATACGCGTCGAGGACATGGACGTCGCCCGTCAGGCGTTCCGTTCCGTGAACGCCCTGGCGGAGTTCGTCACGGAGAACAGGGAGTCGTGCGAACAGACCGAGTAGCCATCACGGGCATCGGCATCGTCTCGGCTGCGGGATGGACGCCGGAGGAGTTGTGGTCTGCCATCGAGGCGGAGCGGTCTGGGCTGGGACGCCTGACGCTCTTCGACTCGCCGCGCTGCGGCCACGTGCCCGTGGGGCAGGTGATCGGCGATCCGGCCGCAAGGAGCGGCCTGTCGCGGGGGTCGCGGACCGATCACTTCGCCGTCTGCGCCGCCCGCGACGCGCTCGAAGACTCGGGACTGCGGGAGCCGGGCCCGGCGGCGGACCGCCGCCGAATGGGCGTCGTCCTCGGCGGCACAACGGGGGGAATGCTCAGCACCGAGGCCTTCCTGCAGAAGCTGCTGCTGGACGAGGCGTTCGACGCGGCTCTGCTGCGCGATCACCAGTGTTGCGCCGCCACAGAGGCCGTCGCTGCCGGCCTGCAGTTGCGGGGGTTCCGAGCCACCGTCTCCGACGCATGCGCATCCAGCAACGCGGCCGTCGCGATCGGCTGCGACGTCCTGCGGTCCGGCGAGGCCGACGTCATGCTCGCCGGCGGGGCGGATTCGCTCACGCGGCTGACGCTGAACGGCTTCTGCTCGCTCCTGAACGTCTCGCACGAGGGCGCCCGGCCCTTCGATGCCGAACGGTCGGGGCTGAGCCTCGGCGAGGGGGCCGGAATGCTCGTGCTGGAGCGGGAGGAGGCAGCCGTTGCCCGCGGTGCCCGCATCTACGGCCTGGTCGCCGGCTACGGCAGCACCTGCGACGCGAACCACCTGACGGCGCCGATGCCCGACGGCTCGGCGGCCGCAAACGCCATGCGGCGAGCGCTGGAGATGGCGGGGATTGCGCCGGCTGCCGTCGACTACGTGAACGCCCACGGCACGGGCACGGTGACGAACGACCTTGCCGAGGCACGCGCGCTGCGGGCGGTCTTCGGCAGTCGCCCCCCCGCCGTGTCCTCGACCAAGCGGTTCTTCGGCCACACGCTGGGGGCCGCCGGCGCGATGGAGGCGGTTGTCTGCGTCCTCGCCATGCAGAGACAACGGTTCCCGGCCAACCTGGGCTTCCGCACAATGGACGCCGAGGTCGGCTTCGCCCCCGTTGCACACACGTGCGACGGCACGATCCGGGCAATCGTGACGAACTCGTTCGGCTTCGGCGGCAACAACTGCTCGCTGGTCATCTGTGGACGGGAGGCATAGATGACGTCGCCGGGGCCGGGCAGGCACGCGGGTGTGAGCATCTGCGGCATGGGGCTCGTGCTGCCGGGCCCGACGCCGGGCATGCTGCCGTCCGTGCCGTCGCCCCGGCTGGCCGCGGGGCCCGTGTACTCCTGCCGCGAACTGCCGGCCCTGCCGCCCCGGTACGCCAGAGCGCTGCGACGGCTGTGCCGTGCGGACCACCTGGCCCTGGCCGCAGCCGTGCAGGCTGTCGGGGACCGTGGCGGTCAGGAAGGCCCGGACGACGAGACCGCCGTGTGCGTGGGGACGGGGATGGGCGTTGTGGGCGCGACGGCGGCCTTCCTGGAGAGCATGGTCGAGGAGAACGAGGGCAACCCCAAGCCGACGGCCTTCACCAACTCCCTCCACAACGTCCCGGCCGCTCAGATCGCCGTCTACCTCGGGCTGCGCGGCCCGAACAACACCTTCATCCACGGGTCCGTCTCCTTCGAACTCGCACTGTGGCGGGCGCTGCGGATGATGGAGACCGGGCAGGCCCGGCGGGCCGTCGTCGTCGGCGTTGACGAGGCCAGCCCCTACGTCGTCACCGCCGGGCAGCGCCGGGGCTGGTTCCGCGGCGACGGCGCCTCGCTGGATCCCATGGCGGGGTCGGCGGCGCGTGTGCGCGGGACGGTGCCGGGGGAAGGCGCCGGCGCCCTGCTGCTCTGCCGCGAGTCCGATGCCCCGCAGGGCCGCCGTGAGGCACGCCTGGCCGGGCTCCGGATCGAGCCGCCGGCCGATCCGCGCATCGCCGTGCGCGACCCGGACGCCGAGGCGGAGTTCGTGGTCGACGCCCTCGAATCAGCCGGGGTCGCGATGGAGGATGTCGATCTGCTCCTGCTGGGCGCGAACGGCGATTGCCGGATCGACGACGCCCACCGCCGCGTGGTCGGTGCTCTTGCACGGTCCGGCCGCGTGTCGTGCGGCGTGTTCAAGTCCTCCTGCGGCGAGTTCTGTGCCGCCGCAGCGGTGGGCGTCGTGCTCGGCGCCATGGCCGTGCGGGACGGGGCACTGGCGCCCGCGATCCGGCTCCTGGGGCGGCCCGTCCGGGCCCGTGCCGTCTCCTGCGTGGCATGCTATAACCTGTATGAGACGGGCTACCGCAGCCTCTGCGTGGTGAAGGCATGAATCGCTTCGGAGTCGCAACGCTTGCCGTCCTGGCCTGCTGGGCCGGCGTCGTCCTGGCTCTGGACGGGGCCGCGCGCTGGTGGGTCGGCGGCGCCCTGACGGTGGCGTACCTCGTCGCACTCGGCGTCGGCGTGGCCTTCCCCCGGGCCGGGTTCTTCTGCCGGGCCTTCTGCCGCGGGGATGCGGCGCGCCGGCAGGTGGCGTTCACGTTCGACGACGGTCCGGATCCGGCCGCGACCCCCGCGCTGCTGGACCTGCTGAGGGAGCAGCGCGTGCCCGCCGCCTTCTTCTGCATCGGGCAGAAGGCGCAGGAGCACCCCGACGTGGTCCGGCGCGCGGTGAGGGAGGGGCACGTGGTCGGCAACCACACGTTCCGGCACAGCCCGTGGACGAACTTCCTGTCCGCGCATGGCCTGCTGCGCGAGATCGGGCGTGCCCAGGACGCCCTGGGGCTGGTCGTCGGCCGCCGGCCCCGCTATCTGCGCAGTCCGGTGGGGCTGACGAACCCCCGCTTCCCCGGGGCGCTCTGCCGATCCGGGACGACCTTCATCGGTTGGGACGTGCGGTCGCTGGACCGGGGCGCCGCGCCCGACGCCGTGGTGGCGCGGGTGTGCAGGAAGGCGCGCCCCGGCAGCGTCTTGCTGATGCACGACGGCGGCGCGGACGCCGAGGCGCTGGTCGAGGCCGTGTCCCGGATCATCGCGCAGCTCAGGGACCGGGGCTATGCATTCGTCGCCCTGGAGGACATGGGCGCCGGCCCGCCCTACGTGGACGGATGACGCGGCGGCGACACGGCGTTTCAACGGGAGAAAGCACATGCACGCAGATCATCGGAGACGGCTGCCCGCAGTCCTCGGCCTTCTGTTCGCGGCCGTGTTCGCCGTGTCTGCGCCGCTCGGGCATGCGGCAGATGCGGAAGGGATGGTCGGGGCGGCGCCGCGTTCGCTCAGCGGCGAGGAGGTGGCGGAGCTGCTCAAGAGACTGGAGACCAGGCTTCAGAGCACGTCGTCTCTGAGGGCGGACTTCATCCAGGAGAAGCACATGAGCATCTTCACGGACGTCCTGACGGCGCGCGGGACGCTGCTGTTCGAACGCCCGAACGCCGTGCGGTTCGAGATGATCGAACCGTTCCGCTCGGTGCTCGTCGCCAGGGGGAGGGCCGTCGCGAAGTACGAGTGCGTGGAGGGCCGCTGGGAGAAACTGGACCCCGCCGCCGCATCGGCCATGAAGGCGGTGACGGACCAGATGATCCTGTGGCACGGGGGATCGCTCCAGGAGCAGAAGGGCGCCTACGACATCGGCGCCGTCCGGGCCGAACACACCACGATCGTGCTGACGCCGCGCGACCGGGAGGTGCGCGAGTACATCGGCGCCGTGGAACTCACGCTGGACGAAGAGGAGAGCTACTTCCAATGCGTGACGATCCGCGAGAGCGGAGGCGATTACACGTGCATGCGCTTCGCGCGGCCGGCGCGCAACCTCAGCATCCCCAAGGCGGTGTTCGACCCGGCGCTTGACGAGCCGGTCCGGCTCGAAGACGTCATGCCGTCTCCCCCGACCGCGCCGGACCCGCAGCCCCCGCCGGCGCCGCGAGCCGATCAGGGCGCGGCGCCCGACTCCTGAACCGGTGTGACGGCCCCGGCTTGCGCGAGCGTGAGGACGCGGACAGTCGCCTCGTAGCCGCCACGGCGGTCGGCGATCCTGATCGTCCGTGGGATCGGCTGCGGCCATGCGGTGAGGACCTCGTGGTCCGAGAACTCAATCCTGTGGCGCCATCTGCCGTTGCGCGCGGCTTCGACGTAGCGGATCAGGCGGCGGCTCACGGCGTCAAACGTGAAGACGCGTTGCCCGCCGTCCGGGGTCGATTCGGCGAACCCCACCTCGTCGGGGCCGAAGCGGGAGAGGCGGGCGTCGGGTGACGGCCTGGCGAAGAAGAGGCGCTCCATGGTCCGGACGGCGTTCTCGGCGAAGCGGTCCGCCGGGAAGCCCGGCGCGGCCCTCAGCAGCTTGAGCGTGTCCCCCGGGGACTGTTCGGCGGCGAAGACCGTCGTCCCCACGTCGGTGAGCGCGAGCAACCGGACGTAGCCCGGCGTCTCGCACGCCACGAGGCCGCTGAGTGTGAGCCCCCGCCCGCGGACCGTGAGCAGCACCCGGTGTTGTGTGGAGAACCGGCGCGGGTAGGCGGCATCCAGGGCGCCGCGCAGCTCGGCCGCAAGCGCCCCGTCATCCAGCGGCTGTCCCGGCAGGGGAGCCGTCCGGCAGCCCTGCGCCGCGAGCGCGGCCAGCAGCGTCAGCAGGCAACCGCTCAACGCCCGCACCTGGAACACGCGCTTCTCCCATCGCAGAAGGCACACGCCGGCGGGCGGCGCCATGACGCCCGACACGGTTCAGTAGATGCCCCCGTTCACGCCGATCACCTGGCCGGTGATGTACGCCGCCTCGTCCGAGCACAGGAAGACGACCAGCGACGCCACCTCCTCAGCCGTTCCGAGGCGGCCCACCGGCACCTTGTCGGCCACGGCCTCCTTGTCCAGGCCCTCCAGCATCTCGGTGTCGATGTAGCCGGGCGCGACGGCGTTCACGGTCACGTGCCGTCTGGCCACCTCCTTGGCCAGCGCCTGCGTGGCGCCGATGAGGCCGGCCTTCGACGCCGCGTAGGCGACCTGCCCCGGCAGGCCGGACTGCCCCGAGGTGCTGGAGATGCTGACGATCCGGCCGGACCGCCTGAGGACCATCTCCTTGACCACGGGCTGCGTCACGTTGAAGAACCCGGTCAGGTTCACGTCCAGCAGGCGCTGCCATTCGTCGTGCTTCATCCACACCATCAGCATGTCGCTGCGGATGCCGGCGTTGTTCACCAGTATGTCGATGCGGGCATGGCATTCGATGACGCCCTGCACGGCCCGGTTGGCCGCCTCGCTGTCCGCGACGTCGAACGGCAGCAGCTCGCCGGTGCCGCCGGCGGCCTCGACCTGCTGCAGGGCCTCCTCGGCCGAGTCCCGGCGGGTGCGGTAGTTGATGAGCACGTGCCTGCCGGTTCGGGCGAGGGCCACGGCAATGGCACGCCCGATCCCGCGGCCGGCTCCCGTCACCAGTGCGACCTGTCGCTGCGCGTCACCCATCGCTCTTGTCCCGTGTCCCTCGCTGTATGAGCAGGCTCAGGTCGGCTGCCGTGAGACCTCGTCCTTTCCATGCATCGCGGTAACGTTAGCGCAAAGCGTCGCCGCGGTCAACGCCTCCCGGCGGCCCGGGCGAGCAGGGCCCGGAGCCTCTCCCTCTCCGTCCCGAACGCAGGACACAGCTCCTGCGCCGTGCGGAGGTGCTCGCGCGCCTCGTCCCATTCACCGCAGTCGAGCGCGATCTGCCCGAGTCCCAGGTGGGGGGCATACCACACCGGGTTCAGATCGACGGCCCTGCGGAGGCGCCGCCGGGCCTCTTCGCTGTCGCCGTCATCCACGAGGTCCGCGGCCTGCATGAGGAGCGTCTTCGCCTCGCGGGCACGTTCCAGAGAGCCATCGGTCAGCATGGGGTCGGCGCCGATGGCCTCGGCGTCGGCCGGCTGCCCGAAGGAATCCAGACCGAACGGGACATAGGCGCCGAGCTGATGGGGGCCGGCCGACACCCAGATCACGCCGGCCGTGGCGTCCACAACGACCGAGTGCGTCGTCGCCAGCGAGTTGACCGCCGCCGGATGTCCCAGCGACGGGGCCGGCATCCCCTTCACCGCTCGGTCGCGCAGGAGGCCCGCCACGTCCGCCGGCGTGAGCGGTTCCCGCCGGCTCGACAGAAGCTCCGTGATGCGGTCGTAGCGGGTCAGGGTGGTCCCTTCGGCCATGTAGTCCGTGTTGGCCGAGTCGTCCTTGAGTCGGTCCGTCACGAAGTGGTTCGACGACACGAGGAAGCACCCTTCGGGCTGCAGGACCGAGCACCGGGACGGCGTCTTCTCCACGATGACGGCTCTGCCCGTCTTGCCGTCTGCCAGCAGGTAGCAGTCGGAGACGAAGACCGTGCTGCCCTCGATGATCCGGACGCCCTCCTGGATTGTCGACGCGTGCTGCATGACCTCGCGCATGACGAGGCTGACGGGCGTTCCGATCCGACGCGTGTCCGTGGAGCGGGCGGCGTTGATGCTGATGAACAGGTGCGCGTCATTCAGCCCCGTGACGACGCCGATCAGACCCGGCCAGGCGACCGACACGTAGCCGAAGCCCTCGTCGGGGACAACGCGCGCCACGCTCTTCCTCTCGTCGAATCCCGGCCCGGCGTCGAAGTCGAAGTTCCGGCCGATCAGGAGATGGCCGTCCCGCGTTGCCTCGCCCCATGCGGCAAAGGAAGTGCATCCGACCATCGGCAGGCCCATGACGGCGTGCGCGATGTCATGCGCGGCATGGTAGTTGAGCACGCGGTGGTAGAGGTGGCCGATCTCGGGGAACGGGTCCTCCGACCCCATCGTGAGGCCCAGCATCTCCATCTGGAAGCGCGGGGCCACGTGATCGGGCAGGTCCCGGTTGCGGATCAGGACGTACTTCCTCAGCAGCCACAGGCCGATGCGCGAGGGGACGTGCTCCTTGATCGTCTCCAGCAACTCCGCTTCCTGCTCCTTCAGGATGTCCCGTGTCAGCGACGCGTGGCAGTACCCGAGCGTGAACGGATCGCCGGCCAGGTACATGTGCATGATGCCGTCGCGCTTCGCCAGCCGGGCCGGACCGATCCGGAGCACGCCGTCGGCCTCGTGGACCTGCTGCCGGAGGATGGGGGGCGAGCCTTCCAGCGCGGGTGGGCGGGCGAAGCAGACCCAGTCCACAGCCCTCGACGCGAGGCAGACCAGCAGAACGAGCGTGGCCAGGACGATGCCCGCTCGGCGAAGCCTGCGCTTCCACCTGGAGCGCGGTCTGCTCCCGTCTGCACCTGCCATCACTCGTGCGGCCCCTTCAGGGAGCTGGGCGCCTGCCCCTGTGAGACAGGCCGCCATTATCGGAGAAGGGCCGACCCCCGTCAACGCCGTGCGACATCCGGCAGAGCGTCTCGTGCGGCGCGTCCTTCGAGAGCGACCCCGCCGCGACTACGTCGCATGGCGTGGAGTCCTCTTCACGAAGACCGTGGTCCCATCCGAGCCGTTGCCGACGGCCGGCTGCTCCTCCCAGGGCATCAGCCCTGCGTCCGCGAACGCCTGCACGCAGGAATTGCGTGCGCAACGACGGTCACGCGTGTGCCCGTTCCGGCCGCCCGCGAGTGCGCACAGCCATCGCGTCAACGCCGCCAGGGGGTGCCTCAGGAAACGCGGCCCGTCCAGGTCGCGGAACACGACCCGGCCGTTGTCCCGCAAGGCGGCCGCAGCCCTGGCGATCACGCGGCGCCGGTCCTCCGGCGGGCGGCCGCGAAGCGCGTCCACCAGGAGGACGACGTCGGACTCGGGAAGCGGGCATTCCAGGGGATCGGCGTGGCAGAACCGCACGCTCTGCGACGGGGACACCGTGCTCGCCGCCACCGCGATCTTGCGTTCGTCGGCGTCAATGGCAGCGATCCGGCGGCGCGGCGACCTGCGCGCCAGTATGTTCGACAGCAGGCCGTATCCGCAGCCGATGTCGAGAACGGCGGCGTCCCCGGGGACCATGTCGTCGATGCACCGGCACAGGGGATCGAACCGAAGCCTCCACGCGACGTGCCTCTCCGCGCACGCTCCGCGATAGCGGTAGAGGGCGCGCACGTTCCGCCGGAACGCCGGACCGGCCTGGGAGAGCCGCCGGTCCTCGTCCTGCTGAGCGAGGAGCCTTCCTTTGACCTCCCGCCCGAGGGCCCGGGCGCCCCCGGCGTAGTCGAACGTCTGGGGCGTGACTCGCGGCAGGACCCGGACGATGCAGTGGTGGTCGCCGATCCAGGCGGCATTGCGCGCCAGGCAGGATCGCGTGTCGGTGAGCAGCACGGGGATGACGTCGCTGCCCGTGCGACACGCCAGCTCGAACGCCCCCTTGTGGAACCGCTGCATGCGGCCGTCCGACGAACGCGTTCCCTCGGGAAAGACGACCACGCAGACGCCCCGGGACAGCGCGTTCGCGGCGTCTCGGAGGAAGCTCTCCGGCTCGCCGGGCGCGGGGCAGACATAGCCCGCGCTGCGGACGAGACGCCCCATCAGCGGGGCGTTCCAGACCCACGGCTTGACCACCATGACCATCTCGGTGGGCAACGCCAGCAGCATCATGATGTCCGAGCCCGAGTTGTGGTTGCTGACCAGGACCCCGGGCTTGCGGAGCGCCTCGGCATCCGCGTCGACGTACACTCGCCTGCTGCCGAGGTACGGCAGGAACCGCACAACGGTCGCGGCCATCAGGTGGAGGTACCGGCGGGCGAACCGCCGGCGGGCCTCCGCGTCATGCCAGTACCGCAGACGCAGACAGGGCCGCAGCACGGCCAGATACACCACGCCCATGACGAACAGGACGCCGTAGACCCACAGCGCGCCGCCGAACGTCTTCAGCGACGGCGCGCGGGGATCGCCTCCTGCCGGCAGCAGCTTGCCGACCAGCAAGGGCGCCACCAGCACGCCGTAGAGGAGGCTCCACGATATCCCGGCCGCGCCGGTCAGGCCGACCGACAGGAGCGCGGGATGCTCGGCGAAGGCCATCGAGATGAACCCGGCGATGGTCGTCAAGGCGCACATCAGCACCGAACCGAGCGTGGTCGCGGGCGGCATGTCCTGCCCGCGCAACGAGGCGATGGCGCTGCTCACCAGGATGACGCTGTAGTCCAGCCCGATGCCGAGGACGAACACGACGAACACGCTGGAGACCGCGTTGACCGGGACGCCGAGCAGCCCCAGAGTCGCCAGCGTGGACAGAACACTCAGCACCACCGGCACGATGGCGGCCAGCGCCAGTTCCCACGCCCCCAACAGAGCATAGAGACACGCGAGCAGCACGCCCATGGCCACAAGTGCCAGCTTCCTCGTGTCGCTTCTGACGATCTGGCCGAACCGCTCCGAGAAGCGCCGGCGGGTCAGCAGGCTCGCGCCGGGCAGGGCGGCGCTGACGCGCTCCAGCCCCTCGCCGGACGCGGCTCTCTCCGCAAGGGTCACCGGGGTGAGCACAAGGACCTCGCCGTCCGCCTCCGCAATCAGGCGGCTGAGCACCTCGTTCAGCCCGGTGTCCTCCAGGTCGCTCAGCGTGAGCGGCGGCGGGTCCTCATCGAGGCTCCGGACGAACGGCTCGAACGCATCCGCCGAGAACCCGAGGGCGGACCCTTTGCGCATCTCTTCCCGCACCGCTGCGCGCCGTTCCTCCGACCAGAACGCTTCCCAGCGGTCGCGGTTCCCCTCCTGCATCCTGGGCGACGGCAGAAACGGCGATATGGACAGGACCGATTCGACCAGGCCCTGCCGGCGAAGCTCGTTCAGACCGGCGAACACGCGCTCGTTCTGCTCCAGCGCCTCGTCCAGAGACGCGCCCCGCGTCAGCACGGCGGTCAGGTCGGAGCGGCCCCACGTCTGCTCAAAGGCCTCCATCTCATCGCGGTACCCGGCAGTCTGGTAGTCAAGGGCCGCCAGGTCGTCCTCGAACCGCACGCGCGGAAGCCCCACCAGGATCAGGATCAGCGCGCCGGCAAGGACCACACCCACACGCCCGGGCCCCCGATCCCGCCAGCGCAGGAAGGCCGGCCAGAGCGCGGCGAGGGGAAGCAGCGCAGCACCGGGCTCCTTGCGCGTGCGCGGCACGCAGTGCGGCAGCACGAGCACGGCAAACAGGACGGCCCCGAGGATGCCCACCGACGCCAGCACGCCCAGTGCCCGCTGGCCGGGCGCGGACGAAGCCTGCAGGGAGAGCAGTCCGCCCATCGTCGTGGTGGCGGCCGCCGCAAGGGGCAGCAGCATGGACCGTGCCCACGTCCTCGGGTCCAGTCGCGCCGTCTCCGGCGAGTCGAGCGGGTAGAGGATGTGCACACCGTAGTCCACGGTGATGCCGATCAGGACGGCGCCGAACCCCACCGAGATGGCCGAGATGTCCGGATGCACCAGCCCGCAGAGCCCCGTCGAGAACGCCGTGCCGAACGCGGCGGGCAGAAACACGAGGATGACGAACAGGCGGTGCCGGAAGAAGAGAACGCCGAGCAGCAGAACGCCAAGGGACGCCGCCAGCATCGTCTTGCGCACGTCGCGTTTGACCTGCGTCGCGTTCATCAGCGCCGCACGGTGCCCGCCGATGCAGGTGATCCGCACGGACATCGGGGGCACCGCCGCGAGAGCGGCCTCCCGGGCGCGGTCCAGGTCGGCCAGCAGCCGCTCGCCCTTCTGCGTGTCCGTGTTGGGGAAACCCGGACGCACGCTGACCAGGATGTGCCGGCCGTCCCTGCTCCATAGTCGGCCGTCCGTGGATTCGCCGCCGCCCAGTTCGCGCCCGAAGTCCTTGAGAGACGACAGAACCATGGCGTCCATCCAGAAGGGGTCCCTGCGGATCTGATCGCGCAGGACGACGCCGGACGGTTCGGTCAGGGTCCGCCTGGCACTGGCCAGGCTGCGGGCTATCGCCTCGGGCGTCAGTCGCTCCTCGAGTGCGGCCAGTTGCTCCCCCGACATCAGGCGTGAGCGGTGGGAGGCCAGGACCTCCATCGCGTCCAGGAAGTCCCTGCGGTCCGTGCGGTAGCGCACGCTCTCGACCAGCGGGATCGTCAGCAGATGCTCGTGCAACGCATCCGCCGCCGCGACCGCCAGGGCCTCGGCGTCCGCGCCGCCGATGTCCGCGGCCGCGGCATCGGCGGCCGCGATGTCGACATACAGGGCGTCCATCGCGCCGAAGCCGGTCACGACCGTCAGGTAGTCCCGCACCACGCTGTCGTTGTCGGGAAGCGCCACCGCAATGTCCTCGGTGAACCGCAGGCGCGCCGTGAACAACAGGCTGAGCGCAAAGACGATCACGGCGGCCCCTATGGCGGCGAAGCGCCCGGTTCGGCGGCTCATTGCGGGCCCCTCCGCCATGGCCGCATGACCGTCCTGGCGATGGCGTAGACAAATCCGGACGCTGCCAGCCCCGCGACCGTCGCCAGGATGACGCTCCCCACGAGGTAGTCGAGGGCATGGCTTCCCATCGTCGCCCGGTCCAGGCCGGCCGGCGACAGAGAACAGTCAACCTGGCCGGTCAACGCGAAACGACCGATCAGGATGCTGGCGAAGACGATGAACGGAATCGCGCCGGGGAAGGAGACGCACGTGCCCGCCAGAACCAGCGGTTTGTTCAGCCGCAACTTGTGGGCCGCCACGACGGCGGCGGCGCCCTGCAGGCCCCATATGGGGAGGATGCCGAAGAAGACGCCGACACCCACGCACAGCGCAAGCCGCCGGGCGGACGTTGTCTCGCGCCGAACCGCCTCACGGATCGCGTCCCAGGTCAGCTTCAGCCGGGGCCCGTGCCGGAAGTACGTCTGCGAGTACGCCGAACGCAGGTTCGCGGGCATGAAGAGCCGCTGGCTCAGCAGGCAGCCGTTCAGGTGCACAAGGCACAAGGTGTCCAGGAGCGACCGACGATCGGCCGGGCGCCCGGAACGGGAGGGGGCGCCGACCGGCACGTTCACCACGTGTCCCCCGCACCAGAGGAACCGGATGAGGACCTCCCTCTCGAACTCGTGCCCGCTCGTTCTGAGCCAGAGCTTGCGAACCGCCTCCAGAGGATACGCCCGAAGGCTGCTCTGTGGGTCCCGCACCCACCGGCCGGTGTGCACCCATGCCCAGAAGCGCGCGTGCGTCCGGCGCAGGCGGCCCCAGCCGCTCAGGTCCCGCACGCCGATGGCCAGGGCCTCCGGGTCCGACTCGATGGCGGCCAACAGTTCGCCCAGCTCGGCGCGACCGTACCCGCTGTCCGCCTCCATCGTGATCGCGTGCGTGAAGCCCAACTCGGCGGCACGTTCGAACCCCGCCGCGATCGCCGTGCCCTTCCGGCGGCTCCATGCCTGGGTGAACACCTCGACGCCCGGCACTTCCCGCAGCGCGTCCGCCTCGCCGCCGCAATCCGTGACGGCGATCACGCCGTTCGCCAGTCCCAGCAGGCCCTGCACCTTCTCTTCAAGCGCCGCGCCGCTGCCGTGGGCCAACAGGATCACACACGCGTTGCAGCTCACATGGGCCTGGTTTCCGGTCATCGGTCGTCCCGGGACCGCCTCTGGTCGATGAATACGGCCTTCTTGCGCGATTCGCGGAGGCACTGACGGCCCTGCAGTTCTTCGGCGGACACAATCCGGACCAGCGGCGTCACCTTGAGTTCCCCCTTCAGCGCCTCCCGGATGCGTTCGAGCGCCCCGGCCTCGTCGCCTGTGACGCAGCAGAGCACCTCGAGCTGATCGGCCATGGCCGGCGTCGTCGTCGCCACCATGAGGTAGTCGGCGACCTGCTCCACGCCACTCAGCGCCCTCTGCACGCCCGGGGGGTAGACCGTCGTGCCCTTCAGCTTGAGCATCTGGCCCTTGCGCCCCTGGATGGGCCCGATCCGCGGCGTCAGGCGTCCGCAGGCGCAGGGCTCGCGGATCACGAACGCCATGTCGCCCGTTCGGAACCGCAGCAACGGGAACGCCTCGACCCCCAGGGGCGTCACCACCACCTCCCCGAGCCGGCCGTCCGGCACGGGCCGTCCCTCCTCGTCGAGTATCTCGGCGTACACCAGCTCCGGATGCAGATGCCCCCCCGCGCCGGCGTCGCACTCGCAGAACGAAGTGGCCATCTCCGTCGCAGCGTAGGTCGAATACAGCTTCGCGCCCCACAACTCCGCCAACCGCCTGCCGAGCGGCGTCGGGCGAAGGGCAGCGTCCCGCAGCGACTCCCCGATGCAGACCAGCTTCCGGACGGGCAGCTCCGCCAGTGCCACGCCGACCTCCGTCGCGTAGTCAGCCACCTTCTTGAGGAACGACGGGACGGCGACGACCGCGGTCGCACCCAGTTGCCTGATGGTGTTCAGAAGCATCGCGGGCGACGCCGGCCCGACCCGCACCGTGGCGGCACCCAACTGGCGCAACCCCTCGAAGTACGCGAGGCCGGCCATGAAGCACTTGTCCATCGTGACGCCCAGCACGACGACGTCCTGCGACGTCAGCCCCGCGCAGATAAAGGACAGGCATTCGTTGTAACCGAGGCGCCGGAGGTCGGATTCGGTCATGGGGTACGGAGTCGGCTCGCCCGTCGTTCCGCTGGTCGTCACGATGTCCACGATCCGTCCCGGCCGCGCGGCCCACATCCGACGCCCGTTCGCCGACAGGTCGTCCTTCGTGGTCACCGGGACGAGTCGCGAGAGGTCCTCCGCGGAGGCGACCTGCTCGGGGCGGAGGCCGGTGGAGTCGAACAGGTCCCGGTAGAACGCGGAATGCGCGTAGGCGTGCGCCGCAGCGTTCGCAACGCCCTCGTCCAGAAGACGCCGGATGTCCTCCGAACGCAGGCCGCGCTCATCGCACACTTCCCGCTCGATCATGGCATGCTCGCACGTGAGGTCGTTCCGACCACCCTCGCCTCGCCTCGCCGGCTACCCGGCCGTCTCCACGTAGACCACCTTCTGCGCGTTGACGACCAGCGTCTTGTGCGGCTGCTGCTGTTCAAGCACCAGGAAGCCGAAGACGTTGCGGACCAGGAGCCCCTTGAGAACCGTGCCGCCGTCGAGGTGCACAGCGACGTCCTGAAACATGACGTCGGCGAAGGGGTCCGGCGGGGCCGCGAACATCATGTCCGGCATCCCCGGCACATCCGGCCTCGGTTCGCCCGCCGCGCCCCGGGCCTGGTCCGGAGCCTGCCCCGTGCATGGGGCGGCGCAGATGCACATCCACGCGCACGCTGCCATCAGTGCGAGGAACGCCGTTCGCCTTCCCATCGGATGCTCCTTCCGTTCTCTGAGTGTGTGCTTCCAAGCGGCACCCCCCCATACCCCACGCCGCATCGCCGCTCGGGCCGGCTATCTTGTATACCAGACGCGTGCCGCCCGTCAATGCGGTTTTCCTCGTGGCCCCGCCGGGGGCGGAGTAGAATGCTCCCGTGGTCCGCCGTCGGGCGGCGGACGTCCGAGAGACGGCACAGGAGGTCGGCGATGATGGGCGTGTTCCGGGCGGCGGCGACGGTTGCGTTGCTTGCGGCGGCGGGCGCCGCTCTGATACAGGGCCAGGAGGCCGGACAGGAGGCACCCATCGCCCGGGAGATCCAGTACCTGAGCGCCGCAGACGACACCATGCAGCCGGCGCTGTTCTACCGCCCGGAGACGGACGAGCCCCGCCCGCTGCTCGTGTCGCTCCACACCTGGGGCAGCACCTACAACACCGGCGTCACCGCCTACCGCGGCGACCGCCTGGCGGCCGAGAGGGGCTGGGTCTTCATCCACCCGGACTTCCGCGGCGCCAACCGCCGTCCCGAGGCCACGGGGTCCGATCTCGTGGTCGGCGACATCGTGAGCGCCGTGGACTACTGCCGGGAACACGCCAACGTCGACGAGAGCCGCATCTACCTGATGGGAGTCTCCGGCGGCGGCTACACGGCGCTGCTCATGGCCGGCCGGCGGCCGGACATCTGGGCCGGCGTCTCCGCCTGGGTGCCGATCTCGGACCTGAAGGCCTGGTACGTCGAGCATCACGCCAAGGGCTCCCGCTACGCGGTCGACGTCGCTCGCTCCTGCGGGGGCGACCCGACCAACGAGCCCGAGGCCGAGGCGCAGGCTGTGAAGCGCTCGCCGGTGACCTACCTCGCGAACGCGGTGGACGTGCCGCTCGACATCCACGGCGGGCTCACGGACAACATCGTCTCCTTCGCCCATTCCCTGTGGGCGTTCAACGCCGTGGCGGCCGAGGAAGACCGCATCCCCGACGACGCGATCGCCGCATTCGTGGAGACGAAGGAGGTGCCGCCCGGGCTCCGCGGAGGCGAAGGCGACGGGACGCGCGGCGTCGTCTTCAGCCGCACGTCCGGCAAGGCCCGGGTCGTCATCGGCCGGGGCGGCCACGGGGCCGTCAGCATCCGCGCCGCCGTCGAATGGCTGGCGCAGCAGAGGAAGGGCGAAGAACGGCCGACAGACGAACAGGCGGCCTCAGGCGCTTCGACGGGGGCGTGAACCGGATGCCCCCCCGGCGTCGGCAGGCGTGTGTCGGTGGGGCGGCGGTACGGTAGAATGGGGGTTCAACGCATGCATCGTCGGGGGGACGTTCCATGGGGCTGCTGGCCGTGGCCGTTCGCGTCTATGCCATCATGGTGATCGTGCGGGTGCTGTTCTCGTGGCTCCCGCCGCAGAGCCGCCGGAACGAGGTCTACCTGTTCCTGTTCTCGGCGACGGAGCCCCTTCTGGGTCCCCTCAGGCGGGCGCTGCCGCCGGCCGGCGGGTTCGACTTCTCGCCCCTGGTGGCCATCCTGATCCTGGAGGTTGTGGGGCACCTGCTGGGTGGGTAGGCGACGCCCGGACGCTCAGGGCACGGGGACGGTCTCCAGAACGCGCCCGATGACCTCGTCGGGGCGCACGCCTTCGGCCTCGGCCTCGAAGGTCAGGATCAGCCGGTGCCGCAGCACGTCGGGGGCGGCGGCCTGCACGTCGTCCGGCAGCACGTGTGCGCGGCCCGCCATCAGCGCACGGGCGCGCGCCACCATCACCAGGTGCACGGCTGCCCGCGGCGAGGCCCCCCAGGCGACCAGCGATCGCAGGTCCGAGCCCGTCTCGCGGGTGGCGCGCACCAGGTCCACGGCGTAGTTGCGGGCGCGCGCGTCCACGTAGATCCGGTCGGCGACCGCGCGGGCTTCGGCGATGTCGGACTTCTCAAGCACCGCCCGGGCAGACGACGGCGGCCGGGAGGTCGCCATTCGCTCGACGATCTCCCGTTCGGCCTCGCGTTCGGGGTACGGCACCTTCAGCTTCAGGAGGAACCGGTCCACCTGGGCCTCGGGCAGGGGGTAGGTGCCCTCCTGCTCGACCGGGTTCTCTGTGGCGACGACCATGAAGGGATCGGGCAGGGGGAGGGTGCGGCCGGCAAGGGTCACCTGGTGCTCCTGCATGGCCTCCAGCAGGGCGCTCTGCACCTTGGCGGGCGCACGGTTGACCTCGTCGGCGAGGAGGAGGTTCACGAAGATGGGGCCCCGGCGCACGAAGAACTCGCCCGTCTGCGGGCTGTAGACCTCGGCGCCCAGCAGGTCCCCGGGCAGCAGGTCGGGGGTGAACTGCACACGGCCGAAGTCCACCGCCAGCGCGCCGGCCAGGGTGGTGGCGCAGAGCGTCTTGGCCAGCCCGGGCACGCCCTCCAGCAGCACGTGGCCGCCGCAGACGAGGGCCGAGAGCATGCCGTCGATCAGGGGGTCGAGCCCGATGACGACGTGGTGCACCTGGCGGCGCACGGCGTCCAGCCGGGGCCGGATGCCGTCCAGACGCTCCTGCAGGTCGCGCTGCGGCGATTCGGGCATGCGGACGTCCTCTCTTCCATCGGGGACCGGTCAGTATAGCGCAGGACGCGGCGCGTTCAACCGTTCCGGCGGCCGGACAAAGCCTTGACCGCGCGCCGCAGGGGCGGTACACTCAGGCAGCGAGTGTGCAGGGGGACGAAGCGCGGGGAGGCCCGGGGACATGGTATCTGCCGCACTGCTGCCGCCGATTGCCGGGATTCTGGGAGGGGCGGACCTCGCCCTGCTGGGCCTCGTGGCCGTCGCCGCAGTCCTCGGGTTCCTGCTGGGCCTGGTCTGGATGCTGGTGATGATGGGCATGGTGGTGGGGTGCATCTGGCTCACACTCCTCTACCATCCGGTGGTTGCCGAGCAGCTGGGCACGCGCTTCTCGGAGTCCGTGCGGCTGATGGGCAGCGCGGCTGCGGTGTTCGTGGGGGCGCTGCTGGTCTGCGGCCTGCTGGCCTACTTGTTCCGCGACATCGTCAACTCGCTCAAGCCGCACCTGACCGACCGCCTGCTGGGCCTCGCGTTCGGGACGCTCCTGGCCGGCATACTGTGTGCGTTCGTGGCGTTCGTGGCGATGCAGTACGGCGGCGAGGGGACACGGCCGGGCGCGGCGGTGGAGAACTCCACCGTCTGCCGCGCACTGGGCATCTGCTTCCGCCATGCCCTGCCGGACCGCCTTCGGCACACCGCGACCCGAGCCGGCGGACGGGCAAGCGGTGGGCAGCCCTGACTGCCCCCGTCACACGTGACCACGCGGGTCACAGTTTTCCGCCTTTTTCTGACGGTCCCCCCTCCATTTCCGCAGGGCGTCGGCCCCGCACGTCCCGGACGGGCCGGCGCTCCGGCTCGACGGCCGCACCCACGCCCGGCGCTGTAAAAGCTTGAGCGGCAAGCGGTTAGGTGCCCCGGCCCCGTGCGTGCCCCGCATGCCGCCCCGCCTCGGGTGCGCCCTCACGGCCCGCGTGGCACCGCACTTGCGTGATTCGAACGCTGCTGCTGCATGGTCTGCTCCGTTCGGGAGGTGCTGCCGTGCTCGGAAACGCTCCGGTGCTTGAGTTGACTGAGGCGTATGAGGACTACGTGGACCTGCTGAGCGTGGCGGGTCATGGCGTGAAGCTGCCGGCACTGGCCCGACACCTGGCCGGCGGCGAGGAGCAGGCGGCGGCAGTCGAGGCCGCGCTGCGGAGCCGGACCGGCGGGGGGCAGATCGACCGGACGGCGACCGAGCGCATGCAGACGCTGCTGCATGGCCTGATCCGCGAGATGCGCGAGCCCCTGGGCGAGGCCGCTCCGGAGCAGCCGGCGGCACTGCGGGAGGCACTCACGCAGGGATCCCTGAAGGAACGCGATGCGGCGGCCGACGCCGTGCTGCTGAACGGACACCGGCAGTTCCTCCAGCCGTCCACCATGTCGGCGGGCGAGTTGCGCGGGCTTCTGGCCGAGCGGGAAGCGGAGGGCGACCTGGCGATGGTGAAGGTCGTGCCGCACGTGCAGCGCGAACTGGCGCGGCGCGGCGTGGAGGCCTCCGAGGCGGAGATCGGCCGGTGGTTTGCGGCGGAGGACCCCGAGGAGCGGGTGCCGGGTTGCCTGCGCACGATCGCGGGGGGACTCGGCGCGGGGTTCCGAACGGGCCTGGTCGCCCTGGAGGAGATGGTCCGCGGCCAGGACCCGGACGAATGGCTGGAGCAGACGCGATCGGCGCTCCGGTTCCGCAGCCACAGTTCCATGCACAAGGCCATCGCGGAGGCGACGAGCCTGAAGTACGACTGCGTGCACAAGGCCCTGAGCGGGCGCAAGAAGGCGAAGCGCATCCAGGCCGAGATCAAGTACTGCCTGGAACTCTGGCTCCGCGAGCAGCAGGCCGGCCGCGATCCGGGCATCCCCGAGGAGTACCTGGGCGTGCCGGTCAAGGAGATGCACGGCCTGATGGCGCGGCTGGAGAACCTGCATCCGACCAAGGAAGACGTCTACCGGCTGATCTCCGAGCGCACGGGCATCAAGACGGGGTCGGTGCGGCGCTACTTCCAGAACAACGGGCAGTTGAAGTACGCGCCGCCATCGGTCTTCCGCTGCGCCGCCGAGCTGGCCGCCCAGGAGCGGCCGGTGCGGGTGCGAGACTCCTATCTGTCGGACCCGCGCACGCGCCAACTGGCCGAGGACCTGGCCCACCGGGCCAACGAGGCGCTGTCGCGGTGGAACGCCGCCGACGGGACCGCCGAACACGAGCTGGCGTTCAAGGAGACCAGGCGCGCGCTGATCGTGACGCTCAAGGAGCGCAGGAGCCGCATGCCGGTGCTGCGCTCCGTCGGTTGAACTCCCCCCTCCCACTGCGGGGGATGCCGCCGTCCGGCGACGATACGTATGCGGCGTCCCCCGCATCCTGTCCGTCGGTCAGGTGCCTTCGCGCCAGCCGGCCATGTAGTCGCTCTGGCGCTTGGTCGGCCGGTCGATCCGGATGTGCATCGTCTCGAGCTTCAGGCGGGCGACCCACTGATCGATCTCGCGCGGCACGGGGTGCACCTTCGGGGCAAGCCCGCCGCGGTTGCGCACGGCGTATTCGGTCGTCAGCGCCTGGAGCGCGAAGCTCATGTCCATGACGCCGGCCGGGTGCCCCTCGGCGGCGGCCAGGTTGATCAGGCGGCCCTCGCCGAGCAGGTAGACGCGCCGGCCGTCCTCGAGGACGAACTCGTCGACGTTCGCCCGCACCTGCCGCCTGATGTCGGCGGCCAGTTCGGAGAGGTCCTGGATGCTGATCTCCACGTTGAAATGGCCGGAGTTGGCGATCAGGGCGCCGTCGCGCATCTGGAGGAAATGGGCCTTGCGAAGCACCTCGGCATTGCCGGTGACGGTGATGAACAGCTCGCCCTGGCCGGCCGCCTCTTCCATCGGGCGCACGTCGAAGCCGTCCATGGCCGCCTCGAGCGCGCGGAGCGGGTCCAGCTCCGTCACCGTCACGTGCGCGCCCATGCCCCGCATCCGCGCGGCCAGGCCGCGGCCGCACATGCCGTAGCCGGCCACCACGACCTTCATGCCGGCCAGCAGGACGCCGGTGGCCCGCAGGATGCCGTCCACGGTACTCTGGCCGGTGCCGTAGCGGTTGTCGAACAGGTGCTTCGTCATCGCGTCGTTGACCGCGAAGACGGGGAACTTCAGCACGCCGTCGTGCTCCATGGCGCGCAGGCGGTTGACGCCGGTGGTCGTCTCCTCCATGCTGGCGGCGACGTGATCGGCCAGTTCGGTGCGCTCGGTCAGGATGGCGGTGACCAGGTCGGCGCCGTCGTCCATCGTGATGCCGGGCTCGTGGTCCAGCGCGCTGGCGATGTGGCGGTAGTAGGTCTCCTGGTCCTCGCCGCGCCGGGCGAACACGGGCACGCCCACGTGCTCGACCAGGGCGGCGGCTATGTCGTCCTGGGTGCTCAGCGGATTGGAGGCGCACAGCACCAGGTCGGCCCCGCCGGCCTTGAGCGTACGGCAGAGGTTCGCCGTCTCGGCCGTCACGTGCAGGCACGCGGAGACGCGGAGGCCGTCGAGCGGCCGTTCCTGCTCAAAACGCCGGCGCACCTCGGCCAGCACGGGCATGGCCCGGTCCGCCCACTGGATGCGTTGAAGGCCCTTCGCAGCCAGTGAAAGGTCACTGACGTCGTGCTGCATGTCGTCCTCCGAATCTTGCGGTGATCGGGGTGTTCGGGCCGGCCTGCGGTCAGATCCCGGCCTTCTCGCGCAGAAGGGCCGCCTTGTCGGTGCGCTCCCAGGTGAACTCCGGCTCGTTGCGGCCGAAATGCCCGAAAGCGGCCGTCTTGCGGTAGATGGGCCTGAGCAGGTCCAGCGCCTCGATGATGGCGCGCGGCCGCAGGTCGAAGCACTCGCGGATCAGTTCGGCGATGCGGTCCTCCGGGATCCGCGCAGTGCCCTCGGCGTCCACGTGCACCGAGACGGGCTGGGCCACGCCGATGGCATAGGCGATCTGCACCTCGCAGACGCGGGCCAGGCCGGCCGCCACGACGTTCTTGGCCACGTGGCGGGCGGCATAGGCCGCGCTGCGGTCCACCTTGCTCGGGTCCTTGCCGCTGAAGGCCCCGCCGCCATGGCGCGCACGCCCTCCGTAAGTGTCCACGATGATCTTCCGGCCGGTCAGGCCGCAGTCGCCCCGCGGGCCGCCGATCACGAAGCGCCCGGTGGGGTTGATGTGGTAGGTCACGCCGTTGGAGTCCAGGTCCTCGGGCAGACAGGGGCGGATGACCTCCTCGATCAGGGCCTCCTCCAGTTCCTTGCGCCCGACGTCCGGGGAGTGCTGATGGCTGAGCACGATGGTCCGGATGCCGACCGGACGGCTGCCCCGGTAGCGAACGGTGACCTGCGTCTTGCCGTCGGGCCGCAGGAACGGCGCCCTGCCCTGCTTGCGCACCTCCTGCGCCTTCTCCATGATCGTGTGGGCCAGCATGATGGGCAGCGGCATCAACTGCGGCGTCTCGTCGCAGGCGAACCCGTACATCATGCCCTGGTCGCCGGCGCCCTGCTCCTTGCCGGTGCTCGCGTCCTCGTCGACCCCCATGGCGATGTCCGACGACTGACGGTCCAGCCCCACCAGCACGGCGCAGGTCTCGGCGCTCAGGCCCGACTCCGCGTCGGTGTAGCCGATGTCGGTGATGGCCTCCCGCGCGATCTGCGCGTAGTTGACGTTCGCGCTGGTGGTGATCTCGCCCGCCAGGATGGCCATGTCGGCCTTGACGAGGGTCTCGCAGGCCACGCGGCACTTCGGGTCCAGGCCGATCAGGGCGTCCAGAACGGAGTCGCTGATCCGGTCGGCGACCTTGTCCGGATGCCCGGCGGCGACGGATTCGGAGCTGTAGAGGTACTCGCGGTCACTCATGGCGTTCCTTCCGGGGCTTCGGGGGCCGAGATGGCAATCGGAACGGAGATCGACTCCGCCGACTATAGCAGAAACCGTCCCGGGCACGCAACGGCCGTCATCGAGCACCCGGCCGCGTTGACTCCGCCGGCGGGCTGGTGTATAAAGCGTGTTCCCATCGGCGAGGCCCCGCAGGCGGCCTGCCGACGGCCGGCGCGCGCCCGGAGCCGTCCGCGGGCGACACCCGCCGCACGCATCTCCCTCTGGACGATCACATGCCCGGGCAGGAGGCACACATGGCCGATCGAGACCGCGTCATCCTCGCATACTCCGGCGGGCTGGACACCAGCGTCGCCGTCCGTTGGATCCAGGAAACCTACAACCTCGACGTCGTCACTCTCACGATCGACCTCGGCACGAATGAAGACCTGGAGACGATCCGCGGCCGCGCGCTCGAAGTCGGAGCCGTCAAGGCCCTCGTCACCAACGCGGCCGATGTATTCGTGGACTACTTCCTCTGGCCCGCTCTGCGCGCCGGGGCGCTCTACGAGGGCGTCTACCCGCTGGCCACGGCCCTCGGGCGGCCGCTGATCGCCAAGCTGCTCGTCGACACCGCCCGCCAGGAGGGCGCCACCGCCGTCGCCCACGGCTGCACCGGCAAGGGCAACGACCAGGTGCGCTTCGACGTGTCCATCAAGACACTCGCGCCCGAACTCGACATCATCGCGCCGGCCCGCGAGTGGGGCATGACGCGTGAGGACGAAATCGACTACGCCGAACGCCACGGCATCAGGATCGACGTGACCAGGAAGAGCCCCTACTCAACGGACGAGAACCTCTGGGGCCGCAGCATCGAATGCGGCATCCTGGAAGACCCCTGGGTCGCCCCGCCCGAGGACGCCTACACGCTGACCGTGAGCCCGATGGACGCCCCGGACGAGCCCGAGGAACTGGAGATCGAGTTCGAGAAGGGCCTCCCCGTCGCGCTCAACGGCCGGGCGATGGACGGCGTCGAGTTGATTGAGGAGGCCGGGCGCATCGCCGGGCGACATGGCATCGGCCGCATCGACCACATCGAGAACCGCGTGGTCGGCATCAAGAGCCGCGAGATCTACGAGGCGCCCGCCGCCGTCCTGCTGCACGCCGCGCACACGGCCCTGGAGGGCATGACGATGACGCGGCCCGCCCTGCGGTTCAAGGCGGCCGTCAGCACGCACTACGCCGATCTGATCTACGACGGCCTCTGGTTCAGCAAGTTCCACCAGGACCTGGCCGCCTACGTGCTGAGCAGCCAGCAGGTGGTCAGCGGCAGGGTGCGCATGCGCCTGTTCAAGGGCACGGCCACGAAGGTGGGCATCCGCAGCGACTACGCGCTCTACGACAAGGCGCTGGCGACCTACGACAAGGGCGACGAGTTCGACCACAAGGCGGCGCTCGGCTTCATCTCGCTGCACGGCCTGCCCACGCGCGTGCAGGCGCAGGTGCTCAAGAGCGCACTGCCCGAGGAGACGCTGCGGCCGAAGCTGAGCCCCCCGGAGATCAAGCCGGATTAGGTGCAGGCGCTGAGCGCCGGCCTCTGGCCGGCTGTGGGGCGGGCATCTTGCCCGCCGACTTCCGCGTGACCAACCCCGGAGCGGGACGCTCCGGGCACAGCCGGCGAGGACGCCGGCGC